>JAKSOX010000011.1 GCA_024405335.1 Kiritimatiellia bacterium | reverse complement strand
GCATCTTTCCTTCCGGCCAAAGCGACACGCGCTCGCCGGCGAAAAGCGAACAGAACATGGTGGCGGACAACACTCCTGTCAAGTTTTTCATGGCCACATTATACCACGTTTCGCCGACCGCGAATCGCGATTTCGGCGAACGGCAAGTCCAATCCGGGCTTCAGGATCACGGCGGCGCGGCCGGAGTCCGCGCCCGACCGCGCGTCCCGCCCGCTTCGCGCCAGCGAAGCGTTGAAAACGCCACGTGCCGGCGGAGTCCCCGCCGCCAGGCGCGACCTGCCAGCGCGGCGGCAATCAACCGGCGCGGCGGCACGTCACGAGGCCGACGACGACCCACAAGACGAGCATCGCAAGCGAAATCGCGAAAACCCGGAACCACCCGATTTGGAAAACAAGCGTGAAAGCCAGCGCCGTCCACAATCCGCCGCCCATGATCGGCTCGTGCAGCAGCTGCTTGTAGCCGAAGCTCGCCGCCGCGCACGTGCGGTTTTCGGGATCGACCGTGCGCAAGAGCATAAGACCCGTCGCCGTCACGCCCGTCGCCTGGCCGAAGTCGGCGATCGAACGCTCGAACCACGCCTCCTTGAAGAGCCGCGGTCCGAACCACAGCACGACGAACACGCTCCACGCGCCGCCGCAGACGACGAGCGCGAGAAGCGGAAGCCAGTTCGCGGCCACGACCTCCAAGCGGATCGTCGACACGGCCGCGACGACGAGGAAGTCGAGCGAAGCGCCGGAAATGCGCTCCATCTGCACGCGGTCGACGAGCAGATCCCGGCCGCAGGCGCCAACGGCGAGCTGCAGCAGAATGCCGCCGATCATGCACAACGGGAAAAGCGGGAAACCGAAAAACACTTTGAAACCGGTCAATTGCAGAAGATGGAGAAGCCCCGCGCCGATGGCGACCGACACGCCCACGATCGACACGTGCCAGGCGAGCGAGTCGATCGAATCGCTGCGGACGGTCTGCACGCCGGCCGAAGGCCGCGTACGCCGGTAATGGAGTCCGCGGCGCTCGGCCTCCTGGCGCTCGGCGAAAGAACGCACTTCTTTGACGATTCCCTTGGCGTGGGCCCAGTTGACGAGGGCCATGCCGGCGACGATGCCGATGAGCATGCCGGCCGTGGCGACGGTGATGCCGAGGTCGAAACCGACGGGCCAGTAGGCGTCGAAACTCGCCTTCATGCCGCCGACCGTGCCATGTCCGCCTTCGAAGCCGATTTCAAGAAGGTTGCCGAACGCCGCCGGCACGTCGAAGATGCGCGACAGGACGAACCCCGAAAGTCCAAGCCCCACGGCGTACTGCCCCCACGCCATGATCTGCCCGAGGCAAAACTGGGGGAAGGCGACGCGCACGACGTCGCGGAACCGGGGAACGGCGGCGCCGAGGAAGAGCGTCGCGAAAACGACGTTGATCATGAATTCGGGGACTTTTCTCACCCGCGCCATGAAATCGGGGTCGACCACGTCCCGCAAAAGCGAGAACAACACGAGGCCGACGAGCCCGCCAACGACCGAACTCGGCAAGTAGAGCCGCTGGAGGAAGCGCGAATTTATCCGCAGAAGCTTTCCCGCGACCAACAAACCGCACAAGGCGGCGAATGCGTAAACAGCGTTCATGGGACGTGCCGTTTCCGCGAATTCACTTGCCGCACGCCGCTTTGAAGAACGGCTCGACGGCCTTGCGCCACACCTTGAACCCTTCGTCGGACAGGTGCAGGCGTTCGTCGTCGTAGAGTTCCGGGCGCGTGACGCCGTTCGCGTCGACGAGCTGCTCCGCGAAGGAGAACACGGTGACGTGGTCCGGGAACTTCTCGGCGGCGATCAGCTTGTTCACGGCCTGCACGGACTTGTTCGCCCAGTCGTCCGCCTTGGCGCCGCGCGGGAAGATCGGCAGCAGCAGCACCTTCGCCTGGGGCTGCTTCGCGTGAATCGTCTTCAGGATTTCCTTGATGCCGGCGAAAACCTGGTCCGCCGGCTGGCCGCAGTTGTTGGTGCCGATCATCAGCATCACGAGCTTCGCCTTGTAGCCGTCCAGCTCGCCGTTGCGCGCGCGCCACAGGAGGTGCTGCGTCTGGTCGCCGCCGTAGCCGCAGTTGAGGATCGTGTAGGTTTTCTTGAGGTCCTCGATCTCCGTGGAGGTGTCGCCGCCCTCGCCGACGTCCCAGTAGTGCGTGATGGAATCGCCCATGAACACGAGGTCGATTTCGCCTTTGGACTCGGAAATCTGCTTGCGGTTCTTGGCGATCCGCTCGAGCCACCAGTTCGGCTTGAAGTCCGGCGAAACCTCGAGGCGCGTCTGCGCGTCGAGCGCGTTCACGGTCTGCCGGTCGTAGAGACCGGGCACGAGATGCGCGTCGAAGACGTTCGGCACGATCTCGCCGGCGGGCGTCTTCAGGCAGGCGTCGACCACGGGCAGCACGGACGCCGCCCAGATGCGGTAGCCGAACGGGCCGGGATGCAGGTAGTCGGGCATGATCGCGTGCGGCAGCGTGCCGTCGGGCAGCAGGAACTTCGAGGAGAAGTCGCACCACACCACGTGGCGGCCGTCGCAGAACTTGACGATTTCGCGGTTCACCACGTCGTTGCGCATGCGGCCGGGGTCGCGGACGGTTTGGCCGCGCGGGAAAATCGGCAGCAGCACCACGCGCGCCTGCGGCTGCTTGGCGCGCAAGGCGTCGATCACGGCCTTGATGCCGAGGATCGTGTCGATCGGCGGCTCCTGGGAGAACCCGAAGTGGCCGGTGTTGTTCGTGCCGATCATCAGCACGACGGCCTTGGTCTGGTAGCCGTCGAACTCGCCGTGGGCGATGCGCCAGAGCACGTGCTCGGTGCGGTCGCCGGAAAAGCCGAGGAACAGCGCGTTGTAGGGAGCGCCGGAGAAGAACGCGTCGCGCACTTCCCTGCCGCGCCCCGCGTCGTCCCAGAAATGCGTGATGGAATCGCCGAGGAAAACGACCTGCGCCTTCGGGCCCTTCTCGGCGACCTCCTTCTGCTTGGCGTCGAAACGCCCCTGCCACCAGCTCTTGGCCCAATCGGAATCGGGCACTTGGGGCGTCAACGCCCGAATGTCGGCGAACGCAACCGCCGAAACCGCAACCGCCGAAAACAAAAACAATCTTTTCATGGCTCTCCGCTCCTTGCCGACAACGTCTTCAAATGTTTTTACTTTACCATCTTGCGCCGTTTCTGGCAACAGAAAAGCGAAACTACGCGCCGTTGTACCAGGCGGTCAAACGGGCGTTGAATTCAAGGCGCGGCAGCGCGGACCATTCGCGCACGCGGTCGGTGAGGTCCTCCACGTGCATGGTCACGGCGCGGCGGCGTTTGAACGGCGACGCGAAAAACCACAGGAAAACGCTTTTGGCGAGCGTGGGCGCGAACGCGGGCGACTTGGCGCGACCCGCGCGGGACCAGATGCTGCCCCACAGCCCCGTGGTGCGAACGCCCAGCACGCGCACGCCGTCCGGCAGTTCCCGGCACACGTTGTGCGCGAGCTGGCGCGTGCCCACGTCTTCGCGGTTTTCCGCGTACACGTGGCCCGAAGGGTAGAAGAGCACGTTTCCGCCGTCCGCAAGCGCGTCCAGCACCACGCCCGTCAAGGCGCGCGCCGCCGCCGCGCCCGCCTTCGACCGGCGCGCGCGCAAATCCGGCACCTTCACGGCGTCGACAGTTTTCAGCACGTGCGGCGCCAGCCGCCCCGTGCGGAAGAAAAGCTCGTCCACCAGCGGGCGAAGCGGCGCGCGGAAGAATTCCGCCATCACGAGCATCGGGTCGATCATCGCCGGATGGTTCGGCAGCACGAGGAGCTTCGACTTCTGCCGCGCGAGGATTTCGTCCAGCCCCTCCACGCGCACGTCGTAGCGCCGCCGCAGAATCCAACGCCCCGCGCGAACGAGCACGCGCGGATACGAAAGCGCGAACGCCGCGGACGCCGCCGCGAACGCGAACGCCAGCAGCGCAAGGAACGCGCGCGGACCGAACAGCCAGCTGACGGCGACGTAGCAGAGGGACGCGAAGAACATGAAGAGAAACGACGTCTGGTTGAAATACGCGAGCATCGTGTTGAGCTTCGCGCCCTTCGCGACGCGCTGGATTTCCGAGTCGAACGGCAGTTTGAAGAATCCGAGGTCGAACGCCAGCAGCGCCAACGCCACGCCGAAACCGACGGGACCGGGCCGCGCGAAAAAGAGGAAACCGAGCAGCGCGGAAGCGATCAGGCCCGTGATCGGCGTCGCGCCCAGCAGGAACCGGCGCCGGTCCGCGAAACCCGCGGCGACCTGCCCGGCGACGATGCCCACCGCCGCGAGCGCGAGCAGAAGGCCCGTGTGCGCCGAATCGAGGCGCAGCACCTGCTTGCCGTACACGAGCAGCCCCTGCTGCAGCATCGCCGCCGCCCACCAGAAAACGGACAGCGTGAAAATGATGGCGTTGAGACCTTTCGTCCGCCGCGCGAGGCGGTACGCGCGAACCAGATAGCGCACGGGGTTGACGGCGTGGATTTGGCGGCTTTTCTCCTCGTCCGCGCGGATGGTGCGGCTGAACACGAGCCCCAGCGCCGCGAAACCGAGCAGCAGCAGATCGCAAACCTCGCCGCGCACGTTGCCGACGGCGAACGACGCGAGAATCGTGCCGCCCAGCACCGCCGCGAACGTGACGCCCTCCATGCCGCCCATGCCCGTCGAGACGCGGTCCACGCCGCCCACGTCGCGCACGAGCGCGTACTTCGCCGGCGAATAGAGCGAACTCTGCAGGCCCATCAGCAGAATCGCCGCCACCAGAATCGCCGGCGACTCGAGATGGAAACCGGCGACTGCCACCAGGACGATCGGGATTTCGGACCACTTGGCGAGAAGGAGGATTTTGCGTTTTTCGAAGACGACCGTGAGCCGGTCCGCCAGCGGCGAACAGAGGATGTACGGCAGCACCAGCGCCGCGGCCGTGGCGCCCATGAAAACGGAATGCATCCGTTCGTTTCCCAGCCATCCGAGCACCACGAAACTCGCGAGCGTCTTCAGGAAGTTGTCGTTGACGACGCCGAAGAAGTTCGTTGCGAACAGCGGGAAGAACGAGCGCTTCACGGACTTGGCCTTTTCTGCCGGACGAAAAAACGCCGTCACAAGTCGGCGAAGGGATTGCAGCTGAAACCGCCGCCGGTGGACGGTCCCGACGCGTACCCGCCGCGCGAAACGCCGCCGCGCCCGCGCGGACGGCCGCCGCCTGGCGCGCCCGCCGCGGCCTTCGGTTTCGACCGCGCCGAAAGCGACACGCGGTTGCGCGCCTTGTCCACGCCGATGACGCGCACCTTGATCTTGTCGCCGGCTTTCACGACTTCGGCCGGATCCTTCACGAAATGGTCGGAAATCTCGGACACGTGCACGAGCCCGTCCTGGTGGATGCCGATGTCCACGAACGCGCCGAACGCCGTGACGTTCGTGACCACGCCTTCGAGTTCCATGCCCTCCTTCACGTCCTCGATTTTCGTGACGTCGTCGCGGAACGCGGGACGCTCGAACGTCGCGCGCGGGTCGCGGCCTGGTTTCACGAGTTCGGCCACGATGTCCTTCAGCGTGGGCTCGCCCACTTCGGCGCTCACGTACTTCTTCACGTCCACCCGCTTCGCGAGCGCCGCGTTGCCCACGAGATCCTTCACCGCCACGCCCAAGTCGGCCGCCATGCGCTCCACGAGCGCGTAGCGTTCGGGATGCACCGCGCTCGCGTCGAGCGGATTCGCCGCCCCGCGGATGCGCAAAAAGCCCGCGCTCTGTTCGTACGCCTTGGGTCCGAGGCCCGACACCTTCTTCAAATCCGCGCGGCTGCGGAACGCGCCGTTCTCGTTGCGCCATTTGACGATGTTCTTCGCGAGCGACGGTCCGATGCCGGACACGCGCTCGAGGAGCGGCGCGGAGGCGGTGTTCAGCTCCACGCCGACGCCGTTCACGCAGGACACCACCACGTCGTCCAGCTTCGTGCCGAGCAGGGTCTGCATCACGTCGTGCTGGTACTGCCCCACGCCGATGGATTTCGGGTCGATCTTCACGAGCTCCGCCAGCGGATCCTGCAGGCGGCGGCCGATCGAAATCGCGCCGCGCACGGTGAGGTCCAGGTCGGGAAACTCCTCGCGCGCGACGGCGCTCGCGGAATAGACGCTCGCGCCCGCCTCGGATACGGACACCACCATCACGTCCGTGCGGCCCATTTCCTTGAGCGTCTTGCGCACGAACGCCTCGGTTTCGCGGCCCGCCGTGCCGTTGCCCACGGCGATGGCTTCGGGGTGCTGTTTTTCCACCACGACCCTGATCACGTACGCGGCCTCTTCGGGCTTCTGCATCGGGTAGATCACGGAGTTGCCGATGAACTTGCCCGTGGCGTCCATCAGCGCCACCTTGCAGCCCGTGCGGATGCCGGGGTCGATCGCCAGCACGCGCTTCTCCCCGAGCGGCGCCGCCAACAGCAGATGGCGCAGGTTTTCGGCGAACACCTCCACGGCCGCCTTGTCCGCCGCGCCCTTCTTTTCCACCATGACGTCGATTTCGCAGCTCGGCGCCAGCAGGCGCTTGTACGCGTCTTCGATCGCGAGCTCCACCTGTTCGCCGTCCCGCCCGACGATTTCCGCGATGCGGCGCAGCACGGGCGCCTTGTCCACCACGAGATGCGCGTAGAGGACGCCTTCCGCCTGGCCGCGGCGGATCGCGAGGAACCGGTGGGACGGCATGTCCGCGAGGCGTTCCTCGTAGTCGTAGTACTGCTCGAACTTGTCGGCGCCTTCCTTCGTCTTGGAAAGCGCCTCGCTCTTGAGAACGGCGGTGCGCGCGAAGGTCTGGCGCACGTAGCCGCGCAC
The DNA here is from genome assembly GCA_024405335.1 of Kiritimatiellia bacterium. Taxonomy (GTDB): domain Bacteria; phylum Verrucomicrobiota; class Kiritimatiellia; order RFP12; family UBA1067; genus UBA1731. The sequence goes on along the minus strand of JAKSOX010000011.1, from coordinate 13,105 downwards.
GTCGGCGTCGTCGGCGACGCGCTCGGCGAGGATGTCGCGCGCGCCGGCGAGTTCTTCCTCGCCGCCGTCGAACGGCTCGCCGTTCCAGATTTTGTCGGCCAGCGGCTCCAGCCCCTTTTCCTTCGCGATTTGCGCGCGCGTGCGGCGTTTCGGCTTGTACGGCTGGTAGAGGTCTTCGAGCGCGCTCTTCTGGAAGCAGGCCTCGATCTTGGCGCGCAGCTCGTCCGTGAGCTTGCCCTGTTCGTCGATGGACTTGAGGATCGCGGCGCGGCGGTCTTCGAGTTCGTTGTGGTAGGCGAGGCGCTCCTGGATTTTCAGAATCTGCACTTCGTCCAGGTTGCCGTGCCGTTCCTTGCGGTAGCGCGCGATGAACGGCACGGTGTTGCCTTCGGCGAAGAGTTCGACCACGGCGGCGACCTGCGGCGCCGGGACGCCGGTCTCCGCGACGATGTGCTGGATGACAACGGGATTCATTTCGTCAATACGCTTTCGTGGCGCCGTTCCAGGCGTCGGTGAGTTTTGCGCGGGCGGGAAGATCGCCGTGCAGTTGGATGAAAAGGAGCTTGGCGGTTTTCTTTTTCCAGTTCGCGCATCCCTGCGTGCCGCCGGAGCCGCCATGCGAAATCGTGCCGGACTTCGGCCACACGCACATGCCGAAGGAATAGGAGTCGGCGACGCCTTCGGGCGTCTGCTTGCGGAACCATTCCGCCATCGACGCTTCGGATATCAAGCGCCTGCCTTCCGGCGTCACGCCGCCCTGCGCCACCATCCGGAAGAACCGGATCATGTCCGCCGGCGTGGAGAACAAACCGCCGCCCGCCTCGGGATAGCGTCCGTCGAGATCGTACGGCTCGGTGAGCTGGTCCACCGCCTTCTCGCGCAGCGCGCCTTTCTCGTCCACGCGGTAGAACGTCACCAGCCGCGCGAGCTGTTCCGCCGTGGGACGGAACGTGGTGTCGTACATCCCCAGCGGTTCGAGGATGCGTTTGCGCATCGTCTTCTCGAACGGTTCGCCCGTGACGGCTTCCATCACCGCCATCGCGACGTCGATGCCGAGATTGGAATATTCGTATTTCGTGCCCGGCTCGCTTCCGAGCTTGGTTCGGGCGGCGAGTTGCGCCAGCAGCGACACGGGGCGGTCGTCGATCGGCATGTCGAAGAAGAACGGCAGTCCCGACGTGTGCGAAAGCACCTGGCGCACCGTCACCTTGGCGTGGAAGCCGGGCAGGTGTTTCGCCACGGGGTCGTCCAGATCGATCTTGCCTTCGTCAACCACCGTGAGGAACGTCGCCGCCGCGACGCCCTTCGTGTTCGACGCGATCCAGAACAGCGAATCCGGGCGCATCGGACGCTTCGCGGCCAGATCGGCGTAGCCGACGCAATCGAAGGTCACGCGGCCTTCGGCGTCCGCCACGGCGGAAACCGCGCCCGGCATCCGGTTCGCCCCGTCCCCCGCGAACGGCGCCATCGCCTCGCCAATCGCGGACGGCGCGGGCGGCGGCCTTTCGCCGCCGAACGGCCGCGACCAGTCCTCCGGCGCCCGGACGTCGGCGTCGTAGGCGACGCGGGCGGTCGTTTCGCCGACGAACGGCCACGCGAGCGCGATCCACTGCACGCCCGCGAACGGGCGGCAGCCGCACCAGGGCTTGTATTGCGAAACTTCGGCCTTCGCCGGCGCGGAGAGCGTGACCCAACCGCGCGCGGGACGCCTGAACGCCGCCGCGCGCGCGGGCGGCAGCGGATCCGTGCGCCCGATGCGCGCGAACGTGCCGCCGCCGGGCAGGGCGCCCGATTCGGCCGTGCAAAGCGCCGAGTCCTTCTCCGTGGCGAGCGTGCCGCCCAGACGGACCGAAAGGCGAGCCGGCACGGGCTTCCCGTCCGCCAGCGCCTTCACGACCACGTTGGCGCCGTCCGCGGAACCGTCCACGACCACGTCGACGGACAGCCCTTCCGAAGCGGCGGCGAAAAACGCGCCGGCCCAAGCCGACGCGACAACCGCGAAAAGATGCGCGCGCACGGGAAAATCCCTCATTGGCCCATGAGGGCGGCGAGGACGGGATCCTTCTGCTCGATTTCCTCGGGCGAAAGACCCTCGATTTCGTGCGGGAACACGATCCACTTGTCGATGGTGGTGACGTGGAAATCGGGCCGGTACTGCGTTTGATTCTTTTCCGGCTTCCAGTATACGCACGCCATCTTCATGTCGCAGCCGAGCGCCTCGAGCTTCTTGTGCACGGCCTCCGCGGTGCGGCCGGTGTCGAACACGTCGTCCACCACCAGCACCTTCGTGCCGGGTTTCAATTCCGCGAACACCTGCTCGGCGCAGGAAAACTTCACTTCGGACTGGTTGTAGCCGATGCCGGAGTAGCTGGAGCACTTCACGGGCATGTGGCGGACTTCGACGCCCTTCGCCTTGAAGAACTCGTGGATCGCCACGCCCACGCCGGCGCCGCCGCGCCACAGGGCGAGCAGCACGTCCGGCCGCCAGCCGGAATCGAGTATCTGGCGCGCGAGACGCCAATTGTCGCGGAGGAAATCGTGGGCGTTCAGGTAATGCTTCTGCATGATGGATCCTTCCCGTTTCAGGATTGTTTTTTGACGTCGTTCCACAAGGCGTCCATCTCTTCGAGCGTCATCGACTTGAGGTCGGCGCCTTTCGCCTTGGCCGCGGCTTCGACGCCGCGGAAACGGCGCGCGAATTTCGCCGTGGAAAGTTCGAGCGCGGATTCCGCGTCCGCCTTGAGATGGCGCGCGAGGTTGGCGACCGAAAAGAGCAGGTCGCCGAGTTCTTCCTTCACGCGCGGATCGATGGCCGTGTCGGCGGAGGCGTCCACGGCTTCGTCGAGTTCGCGGATTTCCTCCGCGATTTTCGCGCGCGGGCCGTCCTTGTCCGGCCAGTCGAAGCCGACGCGCGCGGCCTTCTCCTGCGTGCGCTGGGCTTTCAGCAGCGCGGGAAGCGTCGCGGGGACGCCGTCCAACGCCGAATGGCGGGACTCCTTCTTGTGCTCCAGTTGCTTGATCTGCTCCCAGTTCTTGAGCACGGCTTCGGGCGTTTTCGCGTCCGCGTCGCCGAACACGTGCGGATGCCGCCGCACGAGTTTGTCGGAAATGGCGTTCGCCACGTCGTCGAAGGTGAAACGCCCTTCCTGCTCGGCCATCACGCACTGGAACATCACCTGCAGCAGCACGTCGCCGAGCTCTTCCACGTGGTTCGCGCGGTCCTCGGGCTTGTCCATCGCCGCGAGAAGCTCGTAGGTTTCCTCGAGCACGCAGGGCTTCAGCGTCTCGAGCGTCTGGACGCGATCCCAAGGACAACCCGTCTCCGGATCCCGGAGACGGGCCATGATCGCGTGCAGTCTTTCGATGCCCGTCATCTGGTCCGCACCCGTTCGACCGCTTACGCGATCTTGAGCATGCGGAGGATTTCCTTGGCGGCCGCGGCGTCGAGCTGGTCGACCACCGAGTCGGCGCCGCCGAAATCCTGGTACGCCACGTGTTCGTGGGCGACGGCGATGGCGGAAAGGCCGGCGAGGAGCGCGGCCTTCACGGCATGCCCCGAACCGGCCACGCCGGCCGTGAACACGTCCACGAAACCGTTTGCGCGGCAGATGCGCATCCAGGCGTCCCACTTGGCGCAACCGTAGGTGGTGGACGCGTCCGCGCACACGACGGCGCCGGTGCCTTCCAGCGCGGCGCCCAGCGAGGCGGCGTCGCCGCGCGTCGCGACGACGACCTTCACGTTCTTGGCGACGAGCGCATTGACGAATTCCTTGAACGCGCCCGTCACGGCGGCGGGCGCCTTTTCGGCGACGGCCGCGTTGAACGCGCCGTTCAGCTCGCGCGCGACCTGGGCCGCGTCGGCCTTGCAGCCGGTCTTCTCGAAGAGTTCGGCGAGCGCGCCCTGGCAGCTGCCGCCCGCGAGATGCAGGGCTTCGAGCTTCTTGGTGAAGTCGACGCCGACGCCGGCGAGGACCTTCTTCGCGACGTCGAACAAAAGCGCCGAACCGTCGAGCACGGCGAAATCGAATTCAACGACGACGCCACGGACTTTTTTTTCTTCAGCCATTTCCGTACCGCCTTTCCGGTTCACTTCTTGACCGTGCGCGTCTTGCGGGCCTTGGGCTGGCCGATTTCCCTCAACAGTTTGCGGAAGCGGGAGTTGCGCATGTTGAACGGCTTGCCGCCCTTGATGCGCGTGAACTCGCAGGCGCGGACCACGCTGCTCTGGTCTTCGTCCTTGCCCACCACGCCGCCGACGCCCGCGAGCGCGGATTCGACCGCCTTCACGCAGCACGCCTTGATGAGCGCGAGATCCTTCTTGCACGGCGCCGCCGCGCGGGCGAAGTAGCCGCTCTTGAACACCTGGGTCTTTTCCGCGCCGAGGAGTTCGCCGAAACGCTTCGCGAACCACTGGCCGACGTTGACCTTGTCGAGCCGCGGATGGCCGAACGCGTCCACGGGCACGTCCTCTCCGCGCTTCTTCATTTCCGCGATGATCTGCGCGACGCACGCGCCTTCGCTCACGAAAATGTTCACGCAATCGTTCTCGTCCATCACCTTGCGCAGACGCTTGGCTTCGGATTTGAAATCTACCTTCGACTCCGGCACGTACACGGCGTGCACGTCGGCGCGGGCCTTCGTCCAGCCGAACTCGGGGACGAACTTGATCTTGCGGGCAAGCATCTTGCGGTAGGCGATCGCCGTGAAAGCGGTGAGCCAGCCGCAGTTGCGGCCCATGACTTCGTGGATCGTGAGCGCGCGCGGGGAAGCGGAACCTTCCTTCACCACGTTGGCGAAATATTTCGCGCCCTCTTCGGCGGCCGTGTAGGCGCCGAGGGACTGCCTGATCGGATACACGTCGTTGTCGACCGTCTTCGGCAGGCCCACCACGATGAGGTCGTAGTTCTTCTCCTTGAGGTACGCCGCGAGATCGGCCGCCGTGGTGTTCGTGTCGTCGCCGCCGATGGTGTGGAGCACGTCCACTCCGTCCTTGACCAGCTGGTCGGCCGCGACCTTCAGCGGGTCTTCGCCTTCCTTCACGAGGCCGCGCTTGACGCAGTCCTTGACGTTCGTGAGCTTCACGCGGCTGTTGCCGATCGGGCTGCCGCCGTGCTTCGTGAGAACGAGCGCCTGCTTGCGCACCTCCGCCGTCACCGGAACGGACTCGCCCTTCAAGAGACCCATGTAGCCGTTCACGTAGCCGATCATCTCCACGTTCGGGGCCTTCTTCGTGTATTCGTCGATCAGGAAACCGATCGAACTCGACAAGCACGGGGCGAGACCGCCCGCGGTGAGAAACGCAACCTTCTTCACTTCTTTAGCCATGACTTCTTCTTTCTTCTTTCTTTTTGTTTCGAACGTTGGAAATTCAAATCTGCTTGAGCACGTTCGCCGTTTCCACGGCGGCCTGCATCGCGGAAAAGCCCTTGTTCCCCTGCTTGGTGCCGCAACGCTCGACGGCCTGCTCGAGGTTTTCGGCCGTCACCACGCCGTCCGCCACCGGCACGCCGGTTTCCAGCGCGATCTGGGTGAACGCGCGCGCGGTCGTTTCCACGATCAGCGAAGCGTGCGCCGTGGCGCCCTGCACCACCGCGCCCACGCACACCACCGCGTCGAACTCGCCCGACGCCGCCAGCTTTTTCGCCAGCAGCGGCAACTCGTAGGCGCCGGGAACGCGCGCCAGCACGAGGTTCTTCTCGTCGCCGCCCAAACGCGCGAACGCGTCCGCCGCGCCTTTCACCAGCTGCTCCACGAGAAAGGAATTGAAACGACTCGCGACCAGGGCCACCTTGAGCCCCTTCGCAAGCAGATTTCCGTTTAGTTCCTTCATGCCACAACTCCTTGAGAAATGAAAAACGCGCGAAGTGTATCATAATTCGCCTGTTATGTCAAAAGCCGTTGGATGCGGTTTCGTGGAACGTCAAACCGCCGCCGGGGCGACGCGGTTGCCGGGCAGGAAACGCAGCTTCTTCTTGAGCCGCAACGACACCAGCGCGCCGTTCACTTTGGCTGGCGGCAGTTTGGTGCGGTGGATGAGCATGTCCACCGAAACGCCGCCCGAAGGCACCGTCTTCAGCACGGCCGCCTCCTCCAGCGTCAACGCCATGTCCGGCGGCGTTTCCGCCGGTTCCGGCGCCTTTTCGCGGCGCGGAACGTTCCGGACGGCGGCGGCTTGCGGCAGTGCCTCCTTTTCCGCCGTCTTTTCCGCCACCGGCGCGCACGCCGCGCCGCACGCGGCGACCACATCTTCGGCGCACGCCGCGCAACGCGCGCCCGCGCGGATCAAATCCCAGCACCCCGCGGAGTTTTTGGAATCGAGGTTCGCCGGCACGGCCATCACGGCGCGCCCCAGCTTCTTCGCCCAGTCGCACGTGATGAGCGTGCCGCTGCCGCGCGGCGCCTCCACCGCCAACGTGCCGCGCGCAAGCGCCGCCACCACCCGGTTGCGCTGCGGAAACGTCTGCCGGTCCGGCGCGCGGCCGAACGGGAACTCGCTCACCACCGCGCCGCCCGCCTTGACGATCGCGCGCGCCAGCGGCGCGTTTTCGGGCGGGAAGAATTTGTCCAGCGCGCCGCCCAGCACGCCCACCGTGACGCCCTTCGCCGCCAGCGCGGCCTTGTGCGCAACGGCGTCCACGCCCGCGGCGAGCCCCGAGACGACGCTCCAGCCAGCCCGCGCCAGATCGCGCGCGAAAAGCCGCGCCATGTCCTCGCCGTACACCGTGGGATGGCGCGTGCCCACCACCGCCACGCCGGGCCGCGCCAACGCCGCCGGATCGCCCGTGACGTACAGCGCCAGCGGCGGCGACGCCAAATCGCGCAACGCCGCCGGATACGCGGCGTCCGCCATCGTCACGATGGTCGTGCGGCGCTTGGCCGCCAATGCGCATTCCGCCGCCCAGTCCACGGAACGGCCCAACGCGTCCAAATGCGGTCCGGACTCGTTCCATGCGCGCACGGCGCTGCCGCCGGACTTCGCCAGAAGCGCGGCCAGGCGAACCCAGCCGACGCCGTCGCACATGTTGAACGCCACGTATGCTTCGCTTTCGGTCATGGGAGCGCAGTATACCAAAAAAAAGACCGACGTGGAAGCGTCGGCTTTCGGAATGGCACGCCCAAGGAGAGTCGAACTCCTATTACTAGGATGAAAACCTAATGTCCTGACCGCTAGACGATGGGCGCAATTGGTTCAACGGGCGCGCAGTATACCACACCGCAGGCCGAAACGCAACCCCTTTTTTTCACCCCCGGCAGAATCAGGCGAAAACGCCGAGGTACCAGTGCAGGATTCCGGGGCCCCAGTACGTCCACAGCCAGATGCCAACCGCGATCATCGGCCCGTACGGCACCGCGGTGAAGCCGCCGAGGCGCGCCTTGCCGCGCACGATGAGCGCCACGCCGATCGCCGCGCCCACGAACGACGACGCGATGAGCACGAACAGCACCGGCACGGGGCCGAAAAACGCCCCCACCGCGCCCATCAGCTTCACGTCGCCGAAGCCGAGCGCGTCCTTCCTGAAAACCTTCGAAAACACGAACCCGACGAGCCAGATGAACCCGAAGCCGAACGCGAGCCCGCCCAAACTCCAATACAGCGCGGGCAGCGAACACGGACCGCCGTGCAGCCCCTGCAGTTCGGGGATCAGGAAACTCGCCGGCACGCCCAACACCATGCCGCCGATCGTCACGCGGTCCGGCAGCCAGTACTCGGCCAAGTCGATGAACGAACCCAGAATCAGCCCCGCCGACACGAGCCACAGCGCCGGCACCATCCAAAACGTGCGGATCGGCGCCATTCCGAACGGAGGCGGCGTCCCCATCAGCGCTGGAGACCCCCACTGCAGGAACGTGGCGAGGAACAGAACGCCGCCCAGCGCCTCCACGATCGTGTAGCGGACGGAAATCGGCTGGCGGCAGTTCGCGCAGCGGCCGCGCAGGCAGCACCAGCTCACGATCGGCACGTTCTGGTACCACTTGATGAGCGCGTTGCACTTGGGGCAATGCGACGGCGGCAGCACCACGCTTTCGTTGCGCGGTATGCGCCAGATGCACACGTTGAGAAAACTCGCGATGCAGCACCCGAACGCGAACGCGCCGATGCAGAAGATGACGAAATGCGGCAAATGCACGGGAGTTCTCCTGTCGTCAATACGGGCGCAACGGCGCGGGCGGCAGACACGTTTCCACGCCCAGGATCGCGATGCCGTGCGCGTTCGCGTAGCGGATCGCCGCCTCGCGGTCCAGCAGCACGAGCCGGCCGGCCTGGAACGCCAGCGTCGTCATGCCCGCCTTGCGCATCGTCTTCAACGTCTTCAGGCCCGCCACGGGGATGTCGAAGCGCATGTCGTGGCCGATGCGGGCGGCCTTGAACACCACGCCGCCCTTCCCGCACAGTTTGCCGCCGCGGCGGATGGCCGCGTTGGTGCCCTCGAACGCCTCCACGGCGAGCACCATGCCGTCCTTCACCAGCACGGTCTGCCCCACGTCGTGGACGCCCACGTCCTGCGCGACGCGCGAAGCGTGCTCCACGTCGGCGGATTCGCGTTCGTCCGGCGCGCGCTCGGTGAGCAGCCCCGCGCCGGGGAGGCGGCCGTCCATGTAGCACGAAGCCGGCAACACGGGCACGCCCGCCTTTTCGAATTCCTCCACGAGCTTGCCGAAAATGGTGTGCGCGTTTTTGGACGGCAGCTCGGCGAGCCACCGGCGCGTCTGCGCGTCGAAGCGCGAACGGAAGAGCGACAGCGGATTGATCTGCCCGGCGAGGATCGCGCCGTCGTATCCCTGGCGGGACATCCAGTCGATGCCGGAGGCGATTTCGCCGATGCCGATTTCGTGGACGAAGTCCGCGGCCTTCCGCGTCGCGCGCGCCGTGGATCCGCGCACGGCCAGCACGTCCACGCGCTCCACGCCGGCTGCGCGGGCGCCTTCCACCACGCGCCGTGGATACTCGCCCGAGCCGGACACGACCACGATCTTCCGCGGCGACCGCAGCGAACCGTACTCACCTTCGGGCTCGCGCGGGCGAAGCGCCGCCGCGTCGCGCGCGGCGATGGCGCCCCAGTCGTACTTCGCGGCGGCCTGAGCCCCGGCGGCGCGCAGGCGATCGCGCTCCTGCGCGTCGTCCAGCGCCTTGACGATCGCCTTGGCGAACGCCTTGAAGTCGCCCAGCGGCACGGGCGCGTAGGCGCCCTTGTAGATTTTGCGGTAGGCGGGCAGGTCGTACGCCACCACGGGCAGTCCCGCGGCCATCGCCTCGCACACCGCGATGCCCCAGCCCTCCTCGTGGCTCGGCGCGAACAGGACGCGCGCCTCCTTGATTTTCGCGTGGTATTCCGCCGCCGGCAGAAACCCGCCCGGCGCCTTGAACACGGAAATCGGCAGTTTTTCGTCGGCGATCTGCTTCACCAGCTCCGCCTCGCCGCTCATGCCGCCCATGAGCGTGAGCGTCGTGCCCGGCCGGAGCTTGAGCACTTCGCGCCAAACGGGCACGACGTCGTGGAGTCCCTTGTTCGGGCGCACGCCGATCATCACGCAATCGGACGTTTTTTCGGCGGGTTCGGGCGCGGCCGTCACGGCGGCGTGGTCGATGCCGTCCCACATGCGGCGGATGCGCGCGGCCGGCATGCCGAAGGCCAGAAGCCGCTGCTCGATTTCGTCCCCCGCGAGCGTGTCGCTGATCCACGCGGCGTCCGCGTGGCGCGCGATGCGCCGGAAACTCCAGAGCTGGAGCCGATAGGTGAGCTCGTTCACGAGCCGGTTGCCGGGGCGCGTCTTGGGATCCGTCTCGCAATGGTGGATCCAGGCAATCCACTTCGCGCCCGTCCTGCGCTTGATCGCGATGGCCGGCACGACGTCGCAGAAGTAGTCGCTCGCCGTGAACGCCACGTCCGACTCGGGCAGACGATTGGCGAAGAAACGCCAGCAAAACGCCGTGACGAAATAGCTCCACAGGCGGAACGGGCGGCACGGTTCCTTCTTCAGGAAGAACGACGCCGGCACCACCGTGCGCGGCAGCGCGCAGCCCATGCCGCCGAGCATCCCGTCGCCGCCGCGCGTCGTCATCAGATGCTGCGCGAACCCCATGCCCGCGAAGCGGCGCGACACCTCGTGGAAGCGGACCGGTCCGCCGGTGATCACGCGGCTTTCGAGGCCGCAGCCGTTGAGAATCCAAAGTATGCGCATCCGGCTCATGGCGATCGTCACGTGGTTTCGGCGGAGTCCGCCGGACGGCGCCCGCGGCGGATCGCGAAAGCGGCGAACGCGCAGGCGACGGCGGCGCCGAGGGCGACGGCCCACGCGAGCGGAAGGCCGCCCGGCACGAGACCCCATGGCTGTCCGCCCGTGCCGGGCGTCCAGAAGATGAACGAAACGACCACCGTGGTCATGAACATGCCCGGCAGCAGCGCCACGAGCGAACCGGCCCGACGCCCCGCGCGCAGCAACCACGTGCTCGCCGCCATGAGCGTCGTCGCCGAGACCATCTGGTTGCCCCAGGCGAAGTAGTTCCACAGGTTGTTGAAGCTCTTCGCGTCGACGTTCGACCACCACAGCAGCAGCGCCACCACCACGATGAGCGGCAGGCAGGTGAGCACGCGCGTGGAAATCTTCACCTGGTCGATTTTCAGCATCTCGCCGAGCGAAAGGCGCGAACTGCGCAACGCGGTGTCGCCGCTCGTGACGGCCAGCACCACGATCGCCATCACCGTGACGCCGCCCATCCATGGCCCGAGGAAGTGCGTCGCGACGTTGCCGAGCACCACGGGCCCCGCGAGCTTGAGGTTTTCCGGCGCGACGTTGTAGATCGCCAGCGCGCTCGCCGCCCAGATCATCGCGATCACGCCTTCGAGGATCATCATGCCGAAAAAGGTGGAACGCCCTTCGCGCTCGCTGCGCATCGTGCGCGCGACGATCGGGCTCTGCGTCGCGTGGAAGCCGCTCACGATTCCGCAGGCGATCGTCACGAACAGGCACGGAAACAGCGGGTTCTTTCCCTGGAAATCGGCGAAGCCGGCGCAGTCGTCCAGAATCTCCGGGTGGTGGAATCCCGCCGCCACGAGCGCCACGGAGATCGCGGCGGAGCCGATGATCAGCAGCGCGCCGAAAAACGGGTAGACGCGGCCGATGATCTTGTCCACGGGGAACAGCGTCGCGGCGACGTAGTAGACGAAGATGGCCAGCACCGCCCACCAGAAGAAGGAAACGCCGGGAAGCCACGTCTTGTCGATCAGGTTCGCGGGCACGTTGATGAACACGGTCACGCACAACAGCAGCAAAAACACCATGGCCCACGCGAAGACCGTCGCATAGACGCGGCCCAAATGGCGCGAAACGATCTTTGGAAGATTCGCGCCGTCCATGCGCACGGACATCATGCCGGCGAGAAAATCGTGCGTCGCGCCCATCAGTACGCAGCCGACCGGGATGATCAGCAGCGCGACCCTGCCGAACTTGATGCCCAGGATCACGCCGATCACCGGCCCGACGCCAGCGATGTTCAGCAGCTGGATGAGCATGTTCTTCCAGCGCGGCAGCGGCACAAAGTCGACGCCGTCCGGATGGGCGACGCACGGCGTCGTGCGGTCGTCCGGACCCAATATCTTCTCGACGACGCGCCCGTACAGGAAATATCCGAGCACCAAGAACAGAATGCCGCCCAAAAACCAACTCATGTCCACGTTCCTTTCATGAAATCGCCGCCATTATACCACGTTTCGCCCGGCCGCGCGTCAAAATTTGAACATCACTTCCCAGCGGACGAACCACGCGGGCTTGTCCGTGTCGAAATAGTCGCCGGGGTTGAAGAGTTCCGCGAGCAGATGGCCGAACGCCTCGAACCGGTCGGCCCCTTTCGCGCCTTTGGGCGCGAGCAGCAGCGGGAAATCGTAGCGCACCGTGGACAAAAACCCGCGGTAAAGCGAACCGCCGGAACCGTCGGCGTGGCCCAGATGGTCCTGCACCGCCGCGAACATCGGCCCCGCGCCGGCGGACACGGCGTGGTGCGGGCCGAACTCCGCGCCCAGCGTCAGCTTCGGATGGAACATGTTGCTCCAGTAGCCGAGGCCGTACAGCGTGCCGTACTGCATCATTTCGGAATCGCACGGCGCGCGCGCCCACATGGGATCCCACGCCGCGTCCCCGTCGTCCGCGCCCGTGCGGTCCTTGTCGCCCGAAAGGTAGTACGCAGAAAGCCGCGCGAACGGTTTCCAGTTCGCCGCCGCCGGATGGAAATCCACCGCGCCGTAGCCCATGAAACCTCCCGACTGGCCGCCGCCGGACTTGCGCCCCGCCTGCTTGGCGGCGTCGAGGTCGAGCGACCACTCGTCCGCGAGCTGCGGCTCCAGTTCCACGCCGAACGTGGTGATTTGCTTGTCGCCCATGCGCCCCAGCGTCGGATGGTCGTAGGACTCGTTGTGCTTGTGCACGACGTACAGTTTGTACGGCAGCGCCTTCGACAGCCGCGAACGCCACGTCGCGCCGCCGCCCCATTCGTCCATGTCGGAAGAATCGCCCGGGTGGATCGCGTTCATCGGCCGGTGCAGCGACCGGTGCGTGCCGACGCGGAAAACGTTGCGCGCCTTGTCGTACAGCGCGAACACGTCGAGCGCCGATTCGTCGTCCACGTGGAACGTGGCGCGCAACATGTCCGCGTAGCACGAACGCGACCCCACGTACGGCGCGCCGTCGAGCAGGATGCGGTCGAGCCCGAACACGGAATGCCGCCCGTCGAACAGATCCTGCCGCCCCGCGCGGAAATCCAGCAGCCCGCCGAAAAGGCCGCGCCCTTCGAGCCACAGGTTGTCCAGCACCACCTCGTCCGGCCAGGCGTAGGAACGGTTGTGCTTCGGCGTCGCGTTCCAGCGCACTTCGTCCGCGACGCGCGCGTAGAGCCGGAACTGGTCGTTCGCGTCGAATTGCGCCCACACGCGCGGACGGAACCGCATCTGGTTCTTGCCGCCCCCCGCCTTCGCGCGGCTCATCGCGCCCGGCGCGCCGGGCAGCCCCGGCACGTGGTCCATGATCTCCTCGCGGATGCGCAAATCGGCGCCGGCGTCGAACGCCGTCTCCGCGAGAACCGCCGTCGCGCAAACGCATGCGCACGAAAAAA
>JAKSOX010000109.1 GCA_024405335.1 Kiritimatiellia bacterium | reverse complement strand
TCGGCGGCGTCACGTCTTTGAACGGGGAGTGGGCGTTCAAGAAAGACGGCGACGCCGCGTTCCGCAACGTGACCGTGCCGCACGATTGGGCGATCGCCGGTCCGTTCGACCCCGAAGGCGAGCAGAACACGGGCAAGCTGCCCTATCGCGGCAAAGGCGTCTACAAGCGCGGATTCGATTTGCCCGCCGGCGACGCCGAACTGTTGGCGGACGGCGGCCGCGCGTATCTCGAGTTCGACGGCGTGATGTCGTCGCCGCGCGTGAAACTGAACGGGCGCGAGGTCGGGGCGTGGGATTACGGCTACATGGGTTTCACGCTCGACGTCACGCCGTTCGTTCGGCGGAAGGACAACCGGCTCGAGGTTTCGGCCGACACGACGCAGGGCTATTCGCGCTTCTACTGCGGCGGCGGTTTGTACCGCGACGTGCGCCTCGTGGTGCGTCCGAAGGAGCACGTGCTCCCCGGCACGCTCGCGATCGCCACGCCGAAGATTTCCAGAACGGAGGCGACGGTGCGCGTGTCGTGCACGTTGGCGCAAGGCGGCGCCACGAACTGGTCGTTCGTCGTGCGCAAACCGCGGATTTGGGACGTGGACCATCCGTACCTCTACGTGCTCGAGCTTTTCGGCGAGAAGTTCCGCTACGGCATCCGCGAATTCAAATTCACGGCGGACGACGGCTTCCACCTGAACGGACGCCGCGTGCAGTTGAAAGGCGCCTGTCTGCATTCCGATCTCGGCCTCCTGGGCATGGCGTGGAACCGCGCGGCGGCGAAACGCGAGCTGAACGTGATGAAGGACATGGGCGTGAACGCGATCCGCACGTCGCACAACGTCGTGGCGCCGGAGTTCCTCGACCTTTGCGACGAGATGGGTTTCGTGGTGTGGAACGAGTGTTTCGACAAGTGGGACGGTTCCGCGCTCCGCGACGCGGGAACGGACGGCCTCGACGAATTCGCGACGCGCAACCTGAAGGCGTTCGTTCGTCGCGACCGCAACCACCCGTGCGTGGTGGTGTGGTCCATCGGCAACGAAATCCCCCCCGCCACGGAAAAGTTCCCCACGGGCGTCAAGCGCGACCGTTGCGCCCGCTACCGCGCCGCCGTGCTCGAAGAGGACGAAACGCGCCCCGTGGGCATCGGCGCGTGGGAAAAGGAAACGTGCGAAAGCTTCCTCGACCTCGACGTCACCGGCTGGAATTACGCGCGCCGCTACATGCCGATGCGCGAACTCGCGCCCGACAAGCCCATCGTGTACACGGAAAGCGGCAGCTCCTACAGCGACGGCGGCTTCTACATGAATCCGCCCGCGGGCGGCCGCAACGATCTCGCCGCCAAGTTCCGCGCCACGGACGGCTACGACCACACGGCCGCCACCTACAGCGACATTTCGGACGTCGAATTCCACCGCATGGAGAAGGACCGCTTCGTGGCGGGCGAATTCACGTGGACCGGCGTCGACTACCTGGGCGAACCTTCGCCCTACACGTGGTGGGGCAAGAAGGGTCCCGTCCAAATCGGCGGCGTCACGATTCCGCCGGCGCGGCTGGCGCGCAGCTCCTACTACGGCGCGGTGGACCTGACGCACACGCCGAAGGACCGCTTCTGGCTTTTCCGTTCGCATTGGAACGACCGCGCGCACACGGTCCATCTGCTGCCGCACTGGAACTGGAAGGCGGGCGACGTGGTGCCCGTGTATTTCTACACCGACGGCGACGAAGCCGAACTTTTCCTGAACGGCAGATCACAGGGCCGCCGCAAGAAGCTCGCGGACGTCGACTACCCGCTCGACCACGATTCGGCGGACAACGCGGCGTTCGGCGATTTCCGCACCAACCGCTACTACCGCATTTGCGACAAGTACCGCCTGCGCTGGAACGACGTGAAGTGGGAGGCGGGCGAACTCAAGGCCGTGGCCTACAAGGACGGACGGAAGATCGGCGAGGACGTCGTTCGCACCGCCGGACCGGCGATGCGCGTAAAACTGGAAAAGGACGCCTACGCGGAACCGAATGGCGACCTTGCGTTCGCGCAGGTCTCCGCGGTCGACGCGCAGGGCGTGCGCGATCCCTGGAGCGACAAGCGCGTTTTCTTCACGGTGCGCGGCCCCGGCGAAATCGTCGCCGTGGGCAACGGCGATCCGTGCGATCTCGATTCGTTCGCCGAGACGTCGTCGCACAAGCTCCGCTACGGCCGGGCGCTGGCGATCGTGCGCCGCAAGCCGGGCACGCGTTCCGCCATCGTGCTGGAAGCGCGCGCGGAAGGGTTGGGCGGCGCCATGCTTTCCCTGGATCTGTGACCGATGTTCCGTCGGCTTTCCATCGGTTCCTGGAAATTCTTCTTTTCCGGCAGCGGCACGTCGTTGCGCACGGGCCGCTATCTGGGGCGTTCGGTCGTGCTGGGCTTGCTGGTGGGCGCCACCACGGTGCTGTTCCGCTTCCTGATCGATCTGGGAACGCGCCTCATCGCCGTGGACGAACTGGCGGCGAACCGCCGCTGGGCGCTATTCGTGGTGCCGGCGCTTGGCGCCGTGGCGGGGCATCTCATCCTGAAGCGCTTCAAGTCGGCGAACCACGCGCGCGGCACGGACTCGGCCGTCCACGTGTTCCACCACCACGACGGCGACATCCCCGTGGCGGTGATTCCCGTGAAATCCGTGGCGTCCGTGTTGACCGTCGCCACGGGCGGCAGCGCGGGCTACGAAGGCCCCGTCACGCTGCTGGGCGCGGCCTGCGGCAGTTTCCTCTCGAAACTGCTGCATTTGGACGGGCGCGCGCGGCGCGTGCTGGTGGCGGCCGGCCTTTCCGCGGGCATCGGTTCGCTTTTCCAGGCGCCGTTGGCGGGCGCGATTTTCGGCGCGGAGATTTTCTACTCTTCGAGCGATCTCGAATACGACGCGATTCTGCCGGGTTTCGTCGCCACGGCGATTTCCTACACGATTTTCGCGTGCTTCTACGGTTGGGCGCCGCTGTTCGCGATGCCGCCCGAAAGTTTCACGAACGGCATCCGCCTTTTCCCGTACATCGCGCTGGCGCTCGTGGTGGCCATCGGCGCGCGGTTCTACATCAGCATGTTCCGCGGCGTCGAGGCGTTTTTCGCGCGCGCTGATCTGCCCGGATGGCTGAAAGTCGCCGTCGGCGGCGTGCTCACGGGCGCCATCGGCTTTTTCCTGCCGGACGTGCTGGGTCCGGGCTACCACATGATCCAGGCCTCCGTGCTCACGCACAACGCGCAGGCCGTGGCGGCGGGGCTCAAGGACTGGCCGTTGCACGGGTTCATTTTGTTTTTCGTCGCGAAGACGCTGGCCACCTCGGCGACGGTCGGCTCGGGCGGTTCCGGCGGCGTTTTTGCGCCGGCGCTCGTCTGCGGCGGCGCGCTCGGCGCCGCCACGGGCATCGCGTTCGCGCACGTGCTGCCGGCGTCCGTGGGCATCCACCCCGCGTCGTTCGCGCTGGTGGGCATGGCGGGTTTCGTCGCGGCCGCGGTGCGCGTGCCGCTGGCGGCGATCGTGATGGTGGCCGAACTGTGCGGCAACCACGAACTTCTGCTGCCCACGATGTGGGTGGTGGGCATCGCCTTCTGGCTGAACAACGGCTGGTCGCTTTACCGCAGCCAGCCCCACAACCGCGCGTCCGCGCCGATTTCGCTGTGAAATGCGCCCTGGCACCGTTGGCGGGTTTCACGGACGCGCCGTTTCGCCGCCTGTGCGCGCAGTTGGGCGCCGATTTGACCTACACCGAAATGGTGTCGGCCGCCGGTTTGGCCCACGGTTCCTCCCCCACGCGCCACCTGATGGAGCTGCTGCCCGGCGAAGGTCCGGTCGCCTGCCAGCTTTTCGGATCGAATCCGGAGGAGCTCGCGTTCGCCGCGCACGAGGCCGACGCGACGGGGCGGTTCGTCGAGATCAATCTGAACGCGGGCTGTCCCGTGCCGCGCATCGTCCACGAGGGCGCCGGCGCGGCGCTGGTGAAGAAGCCGGAGCTCGTGCACGAACTCCTGAAGGCGATGGTGCGCGAGACGAAGTTGCCCGTGACGCTCAAGACGCGTCCGGGACCGCGTCCGGACCGCGTGCTCCTTTGGGAACTTCTCGACGCCGCCGAAACGGCGGGCGCGAGCGGCATCACGCTGCACGCGCGCTTCACGTCGCAGAACCACGGCGGCGACGTGCATCTCGACCTGCTCGCCGAACTCGTGCGCCGCGCGAAAATCCCCGTGGGCGGCAACGGCGGGGTCGTGGACGCGACTACGGCGCGCGCCATGGCGGAAACTGGCGTCGACATGGTCATGATCGGCCGCGGCGCCGTGGCGCGCCCCTGGATCTTCCGCGAATTGAAGGGTCTGCCGCCGCTTGATTTGGGGACAGTCCCCAACGTTGTGGGGACAGACCCCATGAAGGTGCTTTTTTCGCGTCATTTGGATTCCATTTTGGAGTTTCGCGATTTTCTGGCGCAAAAGTATCCCCGCGACCACGTGCCCGGCGTGGACGGTTTCGTGTCCGTGAAACTGCACACGCACCTCTTCCGGTATTTCGCCGGACGCCCCGGCGCCGGCGAACTTCGCCGTCGCCTCAACGCCATCCGCACGCTGGCGGAAGTCCGCGCGCTTCTGGCGGATTTCCCGTGATTTCGGGAAAACGAAAAAAGTTTGTCAGCATTTCGGGTTGACTCTTCCTTGACAATCGTTGCCGCAATTCAGCGACACGGAAAGAAAGGGAAAAGTCATGAACAAGAAATTCGTCATTGCCGTTTTCGCGGTTGCGGTTTGCGCTTTCGGCGCGCAGGCGCGTCCCCATGGCGGGCCGGGCGGCGGTTTCCACCGCGGGCCCGCGCCCATGCACCACGTCGGACACCGTCCGCCGCCCCCGATCCACCACCACCACGGCCACAGCGTCTGGGGCCGCGGCGGCAGCCACTTCTGGCCGGGTTTCGTGGGCGGCGTCGTTGGCGGCGCGGTGGTGAGCAGCATCGTGACGCCCGCGCCCGTGGTGGTCGCTTCGCCCACCGTGGTCACCACCACGCAGAACGTCTGGGTCGAAGGCCGCTACGTCGACCAGGTCCAGCCCAACGGCGTGGTCGTCCGCGTGTGGCAGCCCGGCCACTACGAACAGCGCGTGATCACCTATTGATTCCGCGCATCGCACCTCCGCACGGCGGCGTTCATTCCGCCGCCGTGATCGGTACGTTGCCGCGGATGGCGGTTTGTCGCGTCATTTCGTGGGCGAGCACGGGATACACGAGCCCCGGCGACATGACATGCGCGAAATCCGCTTTCGCCGCCAGGCGCCGGAAGCGGGCGAGATGGTCTTCGGCGAGCCGGAAGTCCGGGCACGTCAGCGGAACGATCACCGCTTCGCCCATTTCCCGGACGCAATCGTACGCCTTCTGGTATTCGTCCGGACGGATCGGTTTGCGGTAGGGCATGCCGTTGAGGACGCCGTCGCCGCCCGTCACCAACTCGCGATCCCAGCCGCGCCAGTCGCCGGCCGGCGCCGAGAGCCGTCCGTTCAGTTCCGCGTACAGCTTTTCCGCCCGGTCCATGCCTTTGAGCGACGCCTGCGCGACGCGCCGGAGCATTTTCAGGTAGCGCGCGCGCCGTGCGGGATTCGTTTCACATTCCCAAAGCAGCCGCTGCGACACCTGCATCTGGAACAGTTCGAAGCCGTGGTAGGATCCGAGTTCGTCCGCCTCTTCCATGCGCAGCGCGGCGTCGGCGATTTCCAGTTCGCGCGCGCGCCACGCCGCGTCGCCCGTGAGCGCGTGCGCCGCCGCGTAGATCATCGGCAGCCGCCCGACCTCGTGGGCCGAAATCGCGCCGCGCGACACCCGTCCCGAGGCGTTGGTGGCGAGCGGCCCCCACGGATCCGGCATCCACGTGGTGCAAACGATGCCGGGCTTGCCGTCCTCCCGCAAAAGATTGAAGCCGTGCTCGGGGCGCGCGCCGGCGTGCGCGAAGCTGGCGACGTCGGCGACGATTTTCGCGATTTCGTCGCGCCGCGCGGGCGGACAGAACGCGCTGTTCGCGTAGCGCCACATGGTGTAGACGAAAAGCGTGTACTGGTCGCGCGAGCTGTTCGCGTAGTGGCTTTTCCCGTCCGCCGGCAGAATCGAGCGCGCCAGAAAACCGGGCACGGGCGAGATCGTCGCGCAGCGCAAAATGCCCGGCACGAGCAGTTCCAGCGCTTTCGCGTCTTTTCGGAGCATGGCAGCGAGGACGAGAGGACAGCCGTTCAGCACGCCGTCTTCCATGCCCGTGTTCCAGCCCGTGGCGATTGGTTCGTTCCGGGCGACTTCCTCGGGCGTTGGCAGGAACCGTTCGATGGCGCCGGGCGTTTCGTCCGGAAGGTGTTCGTAAAGCAGGCCGGTCTTCGGCGAACGGAATTTTTCGAACAACCGCCGCCAGGCGCATTCGAAAGGATCGTCCGCGGCGCCCGCCATAACCAGCAGCCCCAAAAACGCCGCCGCCGAAAACACGAAAATTCGTTTCATGCGCGCATACTTCACCTCGCAGACGTTCACGACGTTGTCCGCGCGGTCGATAAAGCAAGTCGATCCGCGCACCGACCGGATAAGATCATCTCGCTCTTTTACACGTCCCATCATCTCGCCTCCATGTGTTTGGGCTAAATGATACGCCATCCACATGCGTCAAGTCAAGCATGGCCATCAAACTTCATCATTGTGGTGCGAAAGCTTGGCCGATGACATTTCTCATCCGACCGCTGCGGCGCGTTCAGCGCGCGATCTCTTCCGCGCGGATTCCGGCCGCGCCGCCATGCCGCCGCGCTCCGCCGCTCCCCGTTTTCGTGATTGGGGGCGCCCCCCGCATTTCCTCAAA
>JAKSOX010000108.1 GCA_024405335.1 Kiritimatiellia bacterium | reverse complement strand
GGACAAGAGGGACGGCCCCGTGCGTGCGCGGCAAGGCCGTCGATCTCTGCTGCGTCGAACGCCAGGATCCTCCCGGCGCGATGGCCATTTTGCGCTGAAGCGCGCCCAGCGACGGTCCTGGGACGGCTGGGACGGCTGGGACGCATTTCGCCGCCGCGGCCGCGAAGGGTCTCGCGGCCCTACCGTGTGCCTTCGCGGCCCAATCACTCAATTGTCCCGTTGATTCGCGCGAAGAAAGATGGTATATTGTTTCCCGACGCATGAAATGGTTCGGCAATTTCGCAAGCGCCCGGGAAACGGGTCGGCTGTTCGTCCTCGCGACGATGGCCGCGGCGGCGTTTTGCGCGTTCGGCGGCGAGTTGCCGACCGGCTACGTCCGCTGCGAATACGTCGAGTCGACGGGATACGAATTCGTCAAGACGGATTTTTCGCCGGACGGGAACACGCGGTTCGTCCTGGACTACCAGATGCTTGCGGACTACGCGCCGGATTCGACGGAAGTTCCCGCCATGGGCATCAATACGGGGGATGGACAGTTTGGCATTGGAGCGGGGCCGCTGAACGGCGAATTCGTCGTTCGCGCCCGGGCGCGGACGGACTGGAACGCCTACACGCTGGTCGAAGGCACGAGCGGCTATGCGCGCAACACGGTGGAACTTCGCGGTGACGGAACCATTCTGGTGAACGGGGACGAGATCGAGGAGAAGCAGCCGGGCCTGAACAAGACGTCGTCGTGTGACGGCGGAATGTATCTTTTCGCCATTAACGAAAGTCAGTTGACGCGCTACCGTTGTGTGGCGCGAGTCTGGGGCTGCCAGCTTTACGACGGGGATGCGCTCCGACGCGACTTCGTGCCGTGCTATGAGGCGTCGAGCCGCGCCTTCGGCCTCTACGACGTCGCGAACGGCAAGTTCTACGGCAATGCTTCCGGCAAGGGCGCCTTCACGGGGCCGCTTGAGCCCCGCGCTCTGGGGTGCGGCGACTGGCGGCGCTTCGAATGCGAGAGCACCATTTCGTTCGGGCGGTCCGGGCTTGCCGCGCCCATCGCCGACGTCCCCGTGCTGGTGCGCGTTTCGGAGGCGGCGATTCCCGGCTTCCGCCATGCGGACTGCTTCTACGACAAGAAGCGCGGAATGGCCGACGTCGCCTTTGCGGTCGTCGGCTCGGGCGAATGGCTGGACTACGAGGTGGAGAACTGGGACCCGGCCGGCGAGTCGCAGATCTGGATTCGCGTGCCGAAGCTGAAGAGGACCACCCGCGTCAAGATGTACTGGGGGCTCAGGCCGGGGTGCGATCCGGCTCCGTACGACGGAACGAAGATGTGGCGGGATCTCGACTATGCGGCGGTGATGCACCTCAACTGGAACGACGGAAGGGATTCGACGGGCTGGAGCGCCTACGGCGCGTTGTCGTCGAACATGACGATAGCCGAGGGCGGTCCCGTCGGCAAGTGCATGGGCAGCACCTCCGAGTCGGGCTTTCTCGTCGTGAAGAACCAAGACGGGCAGGCGCCGTGGGCGGCGGCGCTGTCGGGAACGGATTTCACCTTGTCGTTTTGGACGCGGCAAGTGGAGAAGGGGTTCAATTATCCGTCTTTCCTGTCATACGGCTCCTTCCGGGTGACCGGATCCTGGACGGATACGGTGTCGTCGGGATTCGCCTTCTGGCACGAAAACGTGCACGTTTCGGGGTTTCGTCCGGCGCAGATCGGATCGGCTGCGGCGGATTTGCCCAAGGGAATGGAGACTTGGGACTACCGCGGGAATTGGGTCCACTACACGCTGGTCTCAAAGGGACTTGGCGGCAGGGAGCTGGGATTCCGCGCCTACGTGAACGGCGAATTGATCAAGGACGAGACGGCTTCGCTGCCGAACGGCGTGGCGTCGTACGTCGGGAACGCCGGGTCCGATTTGCAACTTGTCGGTTCGGGTGCGGGATCTTCGTCGAAAGCCGCGCTGATGGACGAAGTCCGCATTTCGTCCGTCGCCCGCGACGCCGCCTACGTGAAGTTCGCCTACAACAACATGGTCAATCCGCAGTTCGCCGCGTTCTCCGCCGCGAAGAAGGCGGCCTCGCCGAAGGGGGGCGCGGCCGTCTTCATCGGCGCCAGGTGACGGCGTGGCGCGCGGCGCGCGCTCGCGAACGCAAATTCGTTTTTCGGGGCGCGCGGTTGCCCGACGTGGTATAATGCGCGCCATGGAAAAGAAACACTCCGTTGTTTTCGTGGCGGCGCTTTGCGCGACCGCCGTTTTCGGCGTCCAGGCGCAATCGCGGTTGCCGATGGTGCCGCAACCGCGCGAATGGAAACCGTCTGGCGGCGAGGCCGCGCGCGTGGATCCCGCGAAGGCGACGTACGCGATCAAGGAGGACGACGCGCTGGGCGCGGAAGGGTACGCGCTCGCCATCGCGGCCGACGGTTCCGTCGCCGCCACGGCGCCCACCGAACAGGGCCTCTTCTGGGCGCGGCGCACGGTGGACCAGCTCGCCGCCGCGAAGTCCCCCGTGCCCGCAGGCTCGATGCGCGACTGGCCGAAATACCGCGTGCGCGGCGTGATGCTCGACGTGGGCCGCAAGTTCGTGCGCATGGAGACGCTGCGAGCCCTGCTCAAGGATCTCGCGCACTACAAGATGAACGAGTTCCACGTCCACCTGAACGACGACGGCGCGCCGCAGTTCACCGGTCCCGACGGGTACTCGGCGTTCCGCCTCGAATGCGAGACGCATCCGGGCCTCGCGGCGAAGGACGGCCATTACACCAAGGCCGAGTTCCGCGCGTTCATGAAGGAAGCGGCGGCGATGGGCGTCACGGTGATTCCCGAGATCGACTCGCCGGCGCACAGCGGCTGCTTCATCAAATGCAAGCCGGGGCTGGACGGCAAGTACGGGCGCACGCATCTGGCGCTGGACAAGCCAGAAGTCCGCGACTTCATGGAGAAGCTCTTCGCGGAATACCTCGACGGCCCGGATCCCGTTTTCGCCGGCAAGTACGTGCACGTGGGCACGGACGAATACGACAAGCGCGAAGCGGAAAACTTCCGCGCCTACACCGACTGGGCGTTCAGGATGGTCCGCCGCCACGGACACGAGCCGCGCGCATGGGGATCCCTGGACCACGCCGCCGGCAAGACGCCCGTCCTCGCCGACCGCGACGTGGTGATGGACATCTGGCACAATCCCTACTACGATCCAGTCCACGCGCTGGACGCCGGCTATTCCATCGTGGCCATTCCCGATTTCAACCTCTACGTGGTGCCGGCCGCCGGCTACTACTTCGACTATCTCGACACGAAGTCCATTTTCGAGACCTGGGAACCCTGCGTCATCGCGGGCCGCACGGTCGACGCGAACCACCCGCGGCTTCTCGGCGGCAAGTTCGCCATCTGGAACGACCTCACGGGCAACGGCATTTCCGAGGACGACGTGATCGACCGCTTCCTGCACGCCGTGCCCGCGATCGCCGAAAAGACGTGGACGGGAGCGTTGCCGGGACTCGACTGGAAAACGTTCGCCGCGATCGCCGCGCGGACGGGCGAGGCGCCCGGCGTCAATTTGCAGGACCGCGCGTCCGGTCCCGACGGCGCGGCCGGCGCGAACGACCGCGCGATCGGCTGGAGCGGGAAGGGCGCTTGGCGCGTGTCGTTCGGCCTGCGCTTCGAACCCGCGCCGCGCGACCGCGTCCTTTTCGACGACGGCACCTCGCAGGTGGTTCTGCGCAAGGACGGCGCCATCGGCTTCGCGCGCGACGGATACGACTGGTTCGCGGATCGGCCGCTTCCGGCGGGGAAGGACCTGGCCGTGGAATTTTTCGGCACGAAGGAGGGCGTGAAGGTTTCCGCGGACGGCGCGCCGATCGGCGACACGCGCGGACGCACGCGGCTCTGCAGGGACTGGGGCGGCAAAATGAAATCGTACCGCGTCGTCCGCACGCTCCATTTCCCGCTCGCCGAAGCGCACCATCCAGGCGCGACGGTGAAGAACCTCGAGGCGCGCGAGGCGTGCGCGGACGCCGCGGATCCAGCCAAATGACGGAGGGGCGCATGGCGGGATCCGCGTTCCATTTGTTTTTGTACGGGGCGCCGGCGTCGGGGAAGACGACGCTGGGCGCGAAGCTGGCGGAGCGGCTCCGCCTGCGGTTCGTGGACCTCGACGCGGCGATCGTCGCGCGCGCCGGCAAGTCCATTCCCGAAATTTTCGCGGCGGGCGGCGAAACCGCATTCCGCGCGTTGGAAAGCGCGACGCTGGCGGACGAAACGGCGTCCGCTCCCGCGCGCACCGTGTTCGCGCTGGGCGGCGGCACGCTGCTGTCGGACGCGAACCGCGCGTTGTGCGAAGCGGCGGGCGCGGTGCTGTGCCTCGACGCGCCGTCCCCCGAAGAACGCGCGCGCCGCATCGGCTCGGCGGCGGGAAGCCGTCCGCTCGGCGACAAGGCGGTCGAGCGCGCCGCGCACTACGCGTCGTTTCCGCGCCGCGTGGCGGCGTTTTTCGACGCCGGCGAATCGCTCGTGGTGGTCGGGAACGGTTTCGCGCCGGCGATGCTCGCCGGTTTTCCGTACGTGGCGGACGCCACGGTCGCCGAGCTCCACGCGGCGGCGTTCGCGGACCATCCGCCGATGCACCGCATTCCTTCGGGCGAGGAGCGCAAGACGCCGGCGACGGTGGCGGAACTGTGGTCCGCGTTCGCGCGGGCGGGGCTCGGCCGGCGCGACGTCGTGGCGGCGCTGGGCGGCGGCGTCGCCGGCGACCTGACGGGTTTCGCGGCGGCGACGTGGATGCGCGGCATCGACTGGGTCAACGCGCCCACGACGCTGCTGGCGATGGTGGACGCGTCCACCGGCGGCAAAACGGGCTGCGACCTGCCCGAGGGCAAAAACCTCGCGGGCGCGTTCCACGCGCCGCGGCTGGTGGCGATCGACGCGGATTTCCTGCGCACGCTGTCGCCCGCGCTCGTCGCGTCCGGCCGCGCGGAGATGATCAAGCACGAAATCGTGGGCGGGCTGCCGCGTCCGCCGGACGTCTCGCGCGCGCCGACGGCGGCGGAAATTGCGTCGAACCTGATGGTGAAGGTGGGCATCGTGCGGGAGGATCCGTTCGAGAAGCTCGGACGCCGCATTCTCCTGAACTGCGGCCACACGGTGGCGCACGCCGTGGAAAAGCTCACGCGCTACCGCGTGCCGCACGGCGAGGCGGTGGCGATCGGCTGCGTGGAGGAGGCGCGCCTCGCGGTGCGGCTCGGTTTGGCGGACGCGGCCTGGCCGGAGGAACTGGCGGCGCGTTTCGCCGCCGCGGGACTGCCCGTGGCGCTGCCGGACGGGCTCGACTTCGCGGCGCTCGCGCCCGAGATGCGCGGCGACAAGAAGCGCGCGGGCGACGTGGTGACGTTCGCGCTGCCGTGCGGCTGGGGCGACGTGCGCGGCGTGCCGGTGGATCTCGGGGAAGGGCGGCGCGCATGACGACGCTCGTGCCGGGTCCGCGCCGGGGCGCGGTGGCGGCGCCGCCGTCCAAATCGCACGCGCACCGGCTGCTCGTGGCGAACTTCCTCGCGGGCGACCGCGCGGGGCTGGCGGACGCCGCCTGCGATTCCGCCGACGTGCTCGCCACGAAGCGCTGTCTGCGCGCGCTGGCCGCTGGCGATCCGCGTCCCGTGCTCGACTGCGGCGAGAGCGGTTCCACGCTGCGCTTTCTCGCGCCCGTGGCGGCGGCTTTGGGCCGCGCGCCGGAATGGGTGCGGCGCGGTCGGCTCGCGGAACGGCCGTTCATTCCGTATCCGGCGCTGGCGGCGGGCGTGCACGAAATTCCCGGCGACGTGTCGTCGCAGTTCGTGACGGGGCTGCTTTTCGCGTTGCCGCTGCTGGCCGGCGATTCGCGCATCCGCTTCACCTCGCCGCTCGAATCGCGCGGCTACGTGGAAATGACGCTCGCCGTGCTGCGCGGAGCCGGCGTCGACGTGGCGGAAACGGCGGACGGCTACGCCGTGCCCGGCGGGCAGCGATACCGCGCGCAAAGCGCCGCCGTGGAGGGGGACTGGAGCGGCGCGGCGTTCTGGCTGGCGATGGACGCGCTGGGGAGCGCCGTGGAGGTGACGGGGCTGCGGGCGGATTCCGCCCAGCCGGACCGCGCGGTCGTGGCGATGCTCGCCCGGCTCGCCGACGGCGCGGGGGGCGTTTCGCTGGACGTGTCGCAGTGCCCGGACAATTTCCCCGCGCTCGCCGTGGCGGCGGCGGCGTTTCCGCGCCGAACCGCGTTCAAGGGCGTCGCGCGCCTGCGCCTCAAGGAATGCGACCGGGCGGCGGCGATGGCGGAAACGCTCGCCGGGTTCGGCGCGCGGGCGGAAAACGGAGCGGACGAATTCGTCGTGCACGGCGTGGACGGGCGGTTCGCGGGCGGCGGATCGTTCCGCTCGTTCGGCGACCACCGCATCGCCATGGCCGCGGCCGCGGGCGCGACGATCGCCGATTCGCCCGTGTCGCTCGACGACGCGGCGTGCGCCGCGAAATCCTATCCCGGTTTTTTCCGTCTGTACGGCGAGTTGAGGGAAGACGGGGCGGCGTTGGCCATTTGACGGAAGCAAGACGCTGTCGTTCCACTCGGGCAATGCCATCGACAACAGGCATAAGACTTGGTCGAACAGTGAGCGTATAAAAGACCAATTTTGAAAGTAAAGTCGTGGCAAGAAAAGCCAAAAGTGCCTTTATTTTCCCCCGGAATTCATGAAAGGATTCCCGATGCTCCAAACATAGCGTTAAAGTTTCGCAAAGTCGAGTAAGGAGGTAATCAATGGACAAAAGAGAATGGTTGCGCCGGGAGATCGGCGCGTGGCGTGACGAGGGGATCGTCACG
>JAKSOX010000107.1 GCA_024405335.1 Kiritimatiellia bacterium | reverse complement strand
CGGCGGTTTCCGCGCCTGGTGTTTCGCGAAGGCGCAGGCGAGATCGCCGATCGCGTCGACGATTTCCTCCTTGGACTTGAAAAGCAGGCGCACGTACACGCCGCGCGGCTTCCTCGGCGTCGGGGTGCGGCGCGACCAGAGCAGGTGGCTCTTGCGGAACGCCTGGCCCACGGCGTTGATTTCGGCGGCGCAGACGTCGCCGAATCGCCGCTGCTGCTTTTCGACGAGCGCGTTCGTCGCGGACACGAGGGCGTCCGCAGCGAACGCGGGCACGCGCCCCTGGGCGTAGCCGACGAGCGTTTCGAAGAAGTCGTCGATCATGGTGAACGCGCCGTTGAGGGTGGTGTCGAAGCGGGTGCTCGGGTCGAAGTCCGGTTCGTCCATGTCGGCGGCGAGTTTGCGCGCGTGGTCCGCCATCGGCGCGGCGGCGGCGAGGAGCGGCCCGGAGTATTCCGGGGCGTGGAGGTCTTCCTCCGTGAAGCCGTCCGGCATGAAGAACCGGACGGGCTGGTCGTTCAAATCCATGTGTTTCCCTTTCGTGCTTTTGCCGCCGAAGGGACTTTCGGAAAGAGAGTGCGCAACCGGCGGCAACGTGTGGCGTTGTCGTGAAATGCCCGTGTTGCGCCTCGGGTGGATCAAAAAGATGGTGGCGGCGTTTCGCCGCTTTGAACCGCGCGTGTCCACCGTGCGTTCCGGCGACTGAAGCCCGCCGCCGGTCCGGTCGGCCGAGGCCTCCCGAAAACGCCGCAGAGTATACCACGTCCGCGCGGCCATGTGAAGGGCCCTTTTCGCGGGCGGCGGCAAAATGGAGTTTCAAAAAATATAAAACAGGTGACCTGTTTTATATTTTTTGAACTTGTGCGGGCCGCCGTTTTGCGATTTTCGGGAACGGGGCCGCGGTTCATGCGTCCGCGTTTTGTCTGCGGTAGGCGAGCGGCGTGAGGCCGTCGGCTTCGCGGAGGCGCATGGCGAGATGGGACGTGCAGGAGAATCCGCATCTGCGGGCGATTTCCTCGACGGAAAGACGGGTCCCGGTCAGCAGGTCTTTGGCGGCCGAAAGGCGCAGATGGCGCATGGTTTCGCTGACGGTCGTTCCGAGCGAACGCTTGAACCTCTGCTGCAGGGCGGGGGCGGAATAGCCGATTCCGGCGGCGATCGTCCGGACGTCCGCGCTTTGGTCGAGATGCGCCCGGCACCAATTCAGCGCCTGCCTGACGAACGGGTCGTCGACGGCGTCGGTTTCGGTGGATTGGCGGGTGACCACGACCGAGTGCCGCGTGCGGATCTGTCCGCCGGAGGACTTCCCGGTCATGATGGCGTTGAGCGTCCGTCCCGCCGCGTAGCCGAGCGAGCGGTCGAAGGAGGGAATGCTCGAAAGACTTGGCCGGGCAGTGGTGCACAGCATTTCGTCGTCGTCGACGCCCAGGACGGCGAGCTCCTGCGGCACGGCGGCGCCGATCTCTTCGGCGGCGTCCAGAACCTCCCTTGCGCGCAAGTCGCGGGCGGCGAAGACCGCGCAAGGTTTGGGAAGTGCCTGCAGCCACGCGGGGAGATCGCCGCCGGGAGGGAAAACGCTGCAGCCGCGCCCGTGCTTCTTGAGTTCGGCGGAGTATCCCCGGCGCCTGAGTTCGCTCCAGGAAACCTGCGGCTCGGTTCCGACGAAGGCGAAGTGGGCGTATCTTCGGGCGAGGAAATATTCGGCGGCGGTTCGCCCCTCGGCGACG
Source organism: Kiritimatiellia bacterium (assembly GCA_024405335.1). GTDB lineage: Bacteria > Verrucomicrobiota > Kiritimatiellia > RFP12 > UBA1067 > UBA1731. Next base: position 5,189 of record JAKSOX010000107.1, on the reverse strand, counting down.
TGGTCGCAGACGATGGCGGCGACGTTTTTGCGCCGGGAGCGGCAACGCGGTTCGGCGAGGTCCTCGATGAGCACGACGGGGCGTCCCAGCGCGAGCAGCCGGGCGCGATCCCGTTCGTTCTGCACGTACGCGATGACGCCGTCGGCGCGGACGTCGTCCGGAATCGGCAGGCGTATCGCTCCGCCGACGCAGAGCCTGAGGTTCCATCGGGCCCCCGCCTTGTCGCGGGCGTATTCCAGGACGCCGTTCAGCTTCAGCCGTTCGGCGTAGTCGCCGGTCGGGATCGCGACGAGGATGTTCTTGACGTTCTTTTCGGCCATGCCGCGGATTATACCAAGGACTTGGCGGGGAGGCAAGACGGATTCGGGCGTGAGCGTTTTTTGTGTTTTTTGACGTTCGTTTTTCATGTTTTTCCAAGTCCTGTTGTGGTACAATGGCGGCCGAAAAGGAGAAAGGGAAACCAATGGAATTCCGACAGACCTTCCATGCCGCGCTGCTCGCCGCGGCGGCGGCCGTCGTCGCCGCCGAAGCCGGAGGCGTCGTCCTGCAGGTCGACCGGATCAGGCAGCGCTATCCGTGGAACGGACTCGTGGACGTCGACTACACCGTCGTGTTCGCCGAAGGGGAAGCGCCGGGCGTCGACGACAATCTCGAAGTGTCGCTGGTCGACCGGTCGGCGACGCCCGCCGTCACGAACCGCGCGATCACCTTTCTGCAGGCGCCGTTGCCGCTTTCGGCGGGGGCGCACCGCATCACCTGGGACGCGAACGCCGACGGGATGACGAACCGCGTCGAACGGGCCGAAATGCGCATTGCGCTCGTCCACTACGCCGAGGCGTACATGGTGATCGACGTTTCGGGCGGTCCGACGGCGGAGACCTACCCCGTCGATTTCCTGAACGGCGTCCCGCCGGGCGGGTTCGGCGTGGACGAGTACAAGGGGGACAAGATCGTCTTGCGGCGCATCCATCCCGGCTCCTACGTGGCCGGCTCGCCCGGAACCGAGGCGGGCTTCGTGTACCTCAGCGAGAAGCAGCACCGCGTGGCGCTCTCGAAGCCGTTCTACGTGGGCATTTACGAGATCACCCAGAAGCAGTACGTGAACGTGATGGGCGAACCGAACCCTTCGGAGTTCCAAGGCGACTTCCGTCCCGTCGAGCGGGTGTCGTACAACATGGTCCGCGGCGGCGACTGGCCGAAGGCGTCCGAGCCGGACCCCGACACGTTCGTGGGCAGACTCGCCCGCAAGTGCAAGGCGAAAGACGACAACGGCGACTATGCCGCGGCCGTGACGGGAATCGACCTGCCGACGGAGTTCCAATGGGAATGCGCCTGCCGCGCGGGCACGACCGGCGCGTTCAACACCACGAACGCCTACAACAACGCCAGCGCCGCCGAGCAGAAGACGCAGTTCGGCCGGCTTGGACGATACGTGGACAACCAAACCGACGGTCGCGGCGGCATTTCGTTGAAGCACACGGTGGTCGGCTCCTACGATCCGAACCAGTGGGGGCTCTACGACATGCACGGCAACGTCTGGGAATGGTGCCGCGACTGGCATCAGGACGACGCGGCCGCCCTGAATCAGTTCGTCGATCCGAAAGGGCCGGACTCCGGAACGGAGCGCGTGAAGCGCGGCGGCAGCTGGGGCACGGCGGTTGAAAAGTGCCGGTCGGCGTACCGGAACAAGGACGCGCCAACGTATTCGCAAGGCAACAACAGCGGCTTTCGCCTCTCCAGAACGCTGCCATGACCGCATTTCGGACAAGGAGGGGATGCATTCCGGCGGGCAGGGCGCTGATGGCGACGCTGCCGCTGGCGGCCGCCGCGCTTTCCGCTTTGGCGGACGGCCCGAATTGGGTTCGCGAGTCCGAACTGGCCGTTGCAGGCGATCTTGCCGTTCCCGAAGCGTCCGAAATGGTTCTCGACCTGCGCACGGTGTTTCCCGTGGCGAAACTCAAGGACGAGCCGGCGCTGCGGAACTTCGCCTATTCCGCCGTCGGCTGGGGGCTCGATCCCGTTTCGGATGCGACGCGCACGGTGACGATCACGGCGCAGTCCGGCACGCTGGCGAACGGCGCGTTTTCGTCCGACGGCAGCGCGGCGGCCACGGTGCTGGCGGCGACGACGGGGCGGGGAACGGCCGACTGGAACCTGCAGGCGGTTTCGAAGAAGGTCTGCCGGCTCTCGCACGTGGTCCGCAAGAACGGCACGCCGGACGAATCCGCGACGCTCATCGGTTTTCTGGACTTCACGCACGTCTCCGACGCCGCCGCGTCGCAGCAGGACGTCGAAGCGGCGGTGCTGGCGGCGGTCACGCATGAAATCGCCGTCGTGCAGGACGCGGACGCGCCGTGGCAGCCGGCCGATTCGTCGTCGGCGCGGTCTGGACTCGCGACGGATGCGGGCCTGGCGCCGGGCACGCGGACGGCGACGTCGTTCGCCTTCAATGGGTGCGGCGTTTTGCGCTACGAGTACCGTCTGACGGGAGGGACGTTGGAGGTGTCGGTCGACGGCGCGTCGGCGGAGAGCTTTTCCGGGCGGGCGGCGGAATGGGTTCCGCGCCGGATCGCGTTTGCGGAACACGGGGCGCACGAAGTGGTTTTCGCCTACACGGCTGCGGGCGGCGGCGCGACGGCGGCGATCCGCGACGTGCGCTGGGAGGAGCCGGACCGGTGCGAGCGCGCGTTTGCCGGGGAAGGGAAACTTTGCTTCGACCTGGCGGAGGGGGTTCGCACGCCGAGGCGGCTCCGCGACGTGCTGCCGTTCGAGTATTCCTCCACGAACTGGATCGGCGACGTGGCGGGCGTCGGCGCCGCGTCCGTCGCCAAGGTGACGGTGGTGGCGCTCGCGGGGACTGATCCCGACGTGCGGAACTGGACGGACGAGGTGCCGGGCACGTCCGCGGAACTCGTGAAGCGGTCGGGCGAGGATTCGGTGAAGTGGAAACCGGCCAAAGGCGTCTGGAAGGCGACCTTCGACGTGCTGAACGACGGAACCGGCGTCCACCGGGAGACGGCGCTCTTCGATCTGCGGGATTCGCGCGGCGGCGGTTTCGCCCTGATTCTGAAGTAGTTACAAAACGCGAAAGCAGGAGGAAACCCATGAGCGCCACGCGTTCGTCGTTCAAAACCGTTGGCCTGGCCGCGCTGCTCGCGGCGGCGTCGGCCGCGTTCGGCGGCGAATACGACATTCCGGTTCGGCCGGTCGGCGTGGACGGCCAGGTCGCGTGGAACGCCGCCGCCACGCAGTTCACTTATGCGCCGGCCTTCGACTTCAAGGCGGTGGACGGAGCGGCGAAATACCGGTTCGAACTCGCGGACGAGACGAAGAGGACGCACCGGTTCGAAGCGGAGCGGCCGACGGCCGCGCTGTCGCGGATCTGGGGCGGGATTCCGCCGGGGAAGTGCGCGCTCAAGGTCGTGGGCGTCGCGGCGGACGGCCGGGACTTGGGGGTCGCGGGCGCGCGCAGCTTCCGCAAGATGGCGCCGTTTTCGCCCGGGAAGTACCCGAAGGCGGCGATGCCATACGGCGAGGCGGCGAAGAAGATACTCGCCTACGTCTTCAGGCGCCCCTATTTGCAGCACCTCCTCGACAACGGCAGGCCGGACGCCGGCTATCCGCTCAACTCCTATCCCTCCAAGATGCTGTCCGCGCAGATCTTCGGCGTGCTCCATTACGCCGAAAGCAATCCGCGGGACCGCGAACGCGCGCACAGGATCGCGCGGCTCAACGCCGACTGGCTGATCGCGCGCGCGGAGCCGGCCGGATCTCCGCTCGAGCACTTCACGCTCACCTACGACGGCCGCGGCGAGGCGGGGAACGGCTATCTCGGGGACAAGTTCGACGGCCAGCACATGCTCCACTATCCGGCGGCCGCCGCGCAGGCGCTGCTCGCCGTGTGGCGCGCGACGGGCGAAACCAAGTACCGGGATTTCGCGGTCAAGATCGCCGACACCTTCGTGCGGCTGCAGGGGAAGGACGGCACGTGGTGGCAGAAGATGGACGGCAAAACCGGGAAGCCCGTGTGCGGCAACCGCCTCGTGCCGACGCGCGTCATTCCGATGCTGGAGGAAGTCGCGGACGTCACCGGCGGGAAGAAGTACCGCGAGGCGGCCGACAAGGCCTTCGCCTACGTCGAGAACGGTCCGATGAAGAGCTGGGCGTGGGACGCGCAGTTCGAGGACATCCAGCCCGTTCCCCCTTACGCGAACCTTTCGAAGTACGGTCCGTGCGACACGGCGATCTATTTGCTGAAGCGCTTCCCGGGGGACAAGAAGCGGATCGCCCAGGCGAGGGAGATGCTGCGTTTCTCCGAAGACCAGTTCGTCGTGTGGGAGGCGCCCCATGCGCCGACGTGGACGACGCCCGTCGTGTTGGAGCAGTACCATTGCTACCTGCCGATCGACGAGTCGGTCGCCAAACTCGTCAGCGCCTACCTCGCGCTCCACAAGGCCGAAGGCGATCCGGTCGACCTCGCCAAGGCGAAGGCGTTGGGCGACGCCTTCACGCGCGTTTTGCTGCCGGACGGACGGCTTCGCACCTATTGGAACAACGCGAGCACGACGAACGAGCACGAGGACTGGGTGAACGGCCAGGTCGCGGACGCCTTCGCGCTCGAAGAGCTGGCCGAGGCCGTGGGCGAGAAGTGAGCGCAACAGGGCTTGTCGCCGTTGCATTCCCCGTTTTCCTTCCTTTTCCCCGGGGGAAGAATGAAAGGGTCGAGCTTATTGACGTAGTAGCGTTGACGTAGTAATCGATTTTGTGGTACACGGCTCGGCATGCGAAAGACGAGGTTCATAGAGGCTGCTACCACCTGATCGGCAGCCATTTCAATCGCGTCGCGGCCGCCGCAATCCGCCGCCGCGACTCGCGGGGCGAAAAGGACGAAAAGGACAAAAGGGACGAAAAGGACGGCGGAATGCGGCGCGCGAAAGAGCAAAGGTTTGGAGGTTTTGGGAGGTTTCCAAACGGCGAAGCGCCAAACATTCCAAACAGCGAAGCGCGTTGCCGTGACTTGTCAGAGTATCCGTCTTTTCTTCTTTCCTCCGCGTTCTTTGCGTCTTTGCGTGATTTCAACTGACGAGTACAGGTTCATTTGCTTTTTGGAGGCGGCGTCCGTGGCCGCCCGCGTCCACGTGGCCGAAGGTTGGTCGCCGGACGCGTTGGACGCATCGCCTCTGCCGCAT
>JAKSOX010000106.1 GCA_024405335.1 Kiritimatiellia bacterium | reverse complement strand
TGCCGCTGAAATACCGCCCGATGACGTTCGACGACGTCGTGGGGCAGGAGCACGTGGTGCGCACGCTGCGCCACGCGATCGAGACGAACCGCGTGGCCAACGCCTATCTTTTCGTGGGGTCGCGCGGCATCGGCAAGACGACGCTCTCGCGCATTTTCGCCAAGGCGCTCAACTGTTCGTCGCCCAACGGCCCCGAACCGTGCGGCGAATGCGAGAACTGCCGCCAGATCACGGAAGGGCGTTCCCTGGACGTGATGGAAATCGACGGCGCCTCGCACAACAAGGTGGAGGACGTGCGGCCGATCATCGAGGCGGCGTCGTTCCGTCCGGCGACGGCCAAGTACAAGATTTTCATCGTCGACGAATGCCACATGCTCACGACGGCGGCGTGGAACGCGCTGCTCAAGACGCTGGAGGAGCCGCCGCCCTACGTGCGTTTCATTTTCGCGACCACTGAAGGCGAGAAGGTCATCGCCACGATCGTGTCGCGCTGCCAGCGCTTCGACTTGCGCCGCATCCAGACGACGCAAATCGTCTCTCGCCTCCGGCACGTGTGCGCGAACGAGAAGATCGACGCGTCCGGGGACGCGCTGCTGGCCATCGCCCGCGGCGCCGAAGGCGGCATGCGCGACGCGCTGTCGTCGCTGGACCAGCTTTTCGCGTTCAAAGGCCCGAAGATTTCCGAAGAGGACGCGCTTTCCGTGTTCGGACTCGTCTCGCGCAAGGCCCTCGAAGACCTCGCGGGCGCGATTCTCGCGGGCGACGCGGCGGCGATACTCACGCAGGTCGCGTCGTTCGATTCCGCCGGCAAGAACATGCGCCGGCTCGCGGGCGAGCTGCTGGCGCATTTCCGCAACCTCGTCGTGTGCCGCACGCTGGGCGAAAACGCGGGCGCGTCGCTGGAGGTCACGGCCGACCAGCTCGCGACGCTGCGGGAACAGGCGAAGAAATGCGACGCGTCGCGGCTTTTCCGGATTTCCGACCTGCTTTCGGACATGGAGGACAAGCTCCGCTGGGCGCTGGGCGTGCGGACGCTGATCGAGATGACCCTGCTGCGCGCGAGCCGCGTGGCGACCACGGCCACGATCGACGAACTGATGCGGGCCGTGCGCGCGCTCCAGGCCGGCGGCGCCCTGCCGTCCGCGTCCGCGGTTTCCGCGCCGTCCGCCGCGCCGGCGGCGGGAAGGCCCGCGCCGAAGAAGTCGCACGACGAACTGATGGCCGACCCGAAGACGAACGCCTTCATCCAGGCGATGCCCGGCGCGACCGTGACCGACCTGAAGACGGGAAGGTGAGCGCGGCGAGGCGGGACAATTTGAACGTTGAGATCGGAGATCCGAAAATGGAAGAAACGCAGAGACCCCAGATGAAGATGCTTCCGGGCGACGAAGTGCGCCAGATCATGTGGCGCTACGCCGACCGGTTCGACGTGCAGATGGCGATCGCCGGCGCGCGCAACACGGCCCGGACGGTCGTCGCCCGGCTGGTCGCGAACGGCCAGCGCTTCACGCACGAGTGGACGCCCGAGAAGCAGGCGATGTTCGACGCCTACGACGCTTCCGGCGTCACGGCGGCGACGCTGAACGCGGATTGCGGCGGACTTTTCGAGGGTCCGCGCAACCTCGCCGAATCGCTTCTCACCTACGAAACGGCGTGGGTGGACAACGGCGCGGCGACGTCGTCCTTCGTGAACGCGCTCGCGATGGGCCCGATCGCGGAACTCGGCACGCCCGAACAGAAGAAGCGCTACATGACGCTTTGCGCCCCCGGCAACGAAAGCGGCAAGACCTGGCGCGGCAGTTTCGCGCTCACCGAACCGCTGCCCTACGTGGGCGTGGACACGGGCGTTCTCGCGGGCCGCGTTTCCGTGGCGGAGTGGAAGGAAGGCGAAGAGCCGCTGCTGCGCGTCGAGAAGCGCGGGCGCTTCATCACGAACGTCGCGATCTGCGACTACGTCACCGTCGCGCTCGATTCCGGCGACGACCGCATCAAGGGCAGCTGCATGGTGGTGGTGGAGGCGACCGATCCCGGCAAGTTCGACCGCGGCGCGCAGACGAAGAAGCTCGTGCACCAGCTTTCGAACACGGGCGATCCGGTGATCGACGTCACGGTGCCCGCGTCGCGCATCATCGGCGGCTACACGGTCCAGGACGGCAAAATCGTCCCCAACCTCGGCCACAGCGAAATCATCGCGCAGGTGTTCTCCAAGACGCGCGTGGGCGTGGGCGTCATGGGCGCCGGCACGCTGATGAGCGCCGTGGAGCCGGTGATCCGCTACCAGCGCACGCGCTTCCGCGGGGCGGCGGGCGTGAACGAAGGTTCGCCGCGGCACGCGCTGGGCCTCCAGATGAAGGAGGACGCCACGCAGCGTCTGGCGGACGTGTGGGCCACCGCGGAGGCGGCGAGTTCGCTCGGGTTCGACGTTTCCCGCGTGTTCGACCGCCTGGAACTGGTCCAGGACGAAGCGCGCGCGAAACTCGGCAAGGGCCGCGAAATGATCAAGAACATGAAGGCGCCCGCCGAGAAGGCCGTGGCGCTTCTGGCCGAAGGCAAGAACCCCGAAGAGGACGCGGACGCGACGGTGCGCTACGTGCATCTGCTCGCGCTCGCCAACGTGCTCTGCCCCAGCTGCAAGCTCTGGAACACGGGCCACGGCGCGGACGTGATGCGCCAGGCGGTTTCGCTGATGGGCGGCTACGGCATCACCGAGGACTGTCCCGGCTTCCTCTTCTACAAGTGGACTGACATGCAGCTCGACGCGACTTACGAAGGGCCCGAATGCGTGCAGCGCCGCCAGATTTCCGAGACCTGCTCGAACCCAGTGTTCACCGCGCAGGTGGAGGCGTGGGCCAAGGCCTGCGCGGCGTGCCCGAAGGCGGCCGAAAACGGCGGCAACGCGCTGGCGGCGGCGCTTCGCCTGTGGAACTGGACGAACGCATGGGCCAAGACCGCGCGCGATCCGAACGGCAAGAAGCTCGGCGGTTCGCAGCGCCACGGCGTGGCGTTTCCGCTGGCGGACGCGATCGCCGGTTTGATGGCGGCGAATTCGTTCCGCGAGGACGTCAGGTTCCTGGCGCTCCACGGCGCGGAGAACCCGGTGGTGGGCCCCGAGCTCGAGGGCTGCGTGAACACGTTCAACGACCTGCTCGGCACGGTCGTGGCGGACGTCGCGGGCGAAGCCGGCAAAATCTGCGCTGGCGCGTTCTACGGTTTTTCGGCGGCGGACGACGCGGCCAGGCAGGAGTTCGCGCGGTTGCGCGCCGCGTTGGACGAAGCGCTCGCGGGCACGCGCCTCGCGAAGGACCGCGCGGCGAAGTGCCTCGCGGAAATCATGATTCCCGAAGCGCTCGACTACCCGATGTGAGAAAGCCGGGAAAACGGGAAACGGAAAGTCGGAAGTTCGGAAAATGCAACTGATCACGGACGAAATCAAGAAGTCGATGGAAGGGTCCAGCTGGATCCGCAAAATGTTCGAGAAGGGCCTCGAGCTCAAGCAGCGGTACGGCGCGGACGCCGTGTGCGACTTTTCGCTGGGGAATCCCGACGTGCCGCCGCCCGCGGCGGCGAAGGCGGCGCTCGAGGCGATCGCGGCCGACGCGGTGAAACCGCTGGGGCTCGGCTACTGCCCGAACGCCGGCATCCCGGCGGTGCGCGAAGCGCTGGCCGGCTACCTCGGCCGCCAGCAGAAGACGGACGTGAAGGCGTCGCACGTGATCGTGACGGTGGGCGCCGCCGGCGCGCTCGTCGGGTTTTTCCGCGCCACGATCTCCCCCGGCGACGAGGTGGTGTGTCCGGCCCCGTACTTCGTGGAGTACGGCGCGTACTGCGGACATTTCGGCGGCGTTTTGAAGGCGATTCCCTCGAAGGCGGAAGATTTCACGCCTGATTTCGACGGCATCGAAAAGGCGATCACGCCGCGCACGCGCGCGCTGCTCGTCAACTCGCCGAACAACCCCACCGGCGCCGTGTACTCCGCGGAGACGATGCGCCGGCTCGCGGCGATCGTGGACCGCGCCAATGCGTCCCGCGGCGCGGACGAACGGCCGATGTTCCTGCTGTGCGACGAGCCCTACCGGGCGTTCGCGTACGACGGCGTCGAAGTGCCGCCCGCGGCGCCGCTCACGAAGTGGGCGATCGTGCTGGGCAGTTTTTCCAAGACGCTCTCGCTGGCCGGCGAGCGCATCGGGTACGTGCTCGTCAACCCCGCGCTCGAAGACGCGGAAACGCTGGCGGCCGCGCTCACGCTCACGAACCGCACGCTGGGCTTCGTGAACGCGCCCGTGATCGGCCAGAAACTCGCGGCCGCGCTGGCGGACGAAACGGTGGATCTCGAAATCTACGACCGCCGCCGGAAGCTGATGGCGAAGGTGCTGCGCGACGCGGGCGTCGAATTCGAAACGCCCAAAGGCGCGTTCTACTTCTTCGTGAAGGCGCCGGGCGGCGACGACCTCAAGTTCACGGACGCGTTGCTCGGGGAGAAGATTCTCGTGGTGCCCGGCCGCGGATTCGGCGGCCCCGGCCACGTGCGCCTTTCGTGCAGCGTGGACGAAAAAATCATCGCGCGCAGCGCGGAGGGCTTCAAGCGCGCCGTCGCGGCGATGCGGGGATGAGGGGGATGCGAAAATGGCAGAACGGGTGAAGTTGGACAAGTACCTGAAGAAGATCCTGAATTCGCGCGTCTACGACGTGGCGATCGAAAGCCCGCTGGAAATCGCGGCGGCGCTTTCCCGGAAGCTGGGCAACACGTTCCTCCTCAAGCGCGAGGACTTGCAAACGGTCCACTCCTTCAAGATCCGCGGCGCGTACAACAAGATGTCCCAGCTGCCGCGCGAAGCGCTCGACAAGGGCGTGCTGGCGGCGAGCGCCGGCAACCACGCGCAGGGCGTGGCGTTGAGCGCGAAGAAACTCGGCTGCAAGGCCACGATCGTGATGCCGGTGACGACTCCGGAAATCAAGGTGGGCGCGGTGCGCGGCTACGGCGCGCAGGTGGTGCTCGCGGGCGACAGCTATTCGGACGCGGCGGCGGCGGCGGCCAAGATCGTGGCGGAAAAGAAACTCACCTTCATCCCGCCGTACGACGACGACGACGTGATCGCGGGCCAGGGCACGGTGGCCATGGAAATCCTGCGCCAGCATTCCGGCCGGCTCGACGCCATCTTCGTGCCGATCGGCGGCGGCGGATTCGCGGCGGGCGTCGCGGCCTACGTGAAGGCGGTGCGCCCCGAAGTGAAGGTGTTCGGCGTGGAGCCCGTCGATTCGGACTGCATGGACCGTTCCATCAAGGCGAAGAAGATCGTGACGCTCGCGGAGCCCGGGCTTTTCGCGGACGGCGTGTGCGTGAAGAAGCCGGGCAAGATCACGTTCGCCATCTGCCGCCGGTGCCTGGACGGCATCGTGACGGTGACGACGGACGAAACGTGCGCGGCGATCAAGGACGTGTTCGAGGCGACGCGCGCCATCTGCGAACCGGCGGGCGCGCTGGCCCTCGCGGCGGCGAAGAAGCACGGCAAGGGCAGGAAGGGCGAGGTCTACGCCTGCATCGTCTCCGGCGCGAACATGAATTTCGACCGCATCCGTTTCGTTTCCGAGGCGACGGAAATCGGGGAAAAGCGCGAGGCGATCCTGGCGTGCACGATTCCCGAAAAGCGCGGCGCGTTCGAGGCGTTCATCCGCAAGATCGGCCGCCGCAGCGTCACGGAGTTCAACTACCGCTTCGGCGATCCGTCGCGCGCGCACGTGTTCGTGGGCCTGAGCGTTTCCGGCCGGGAGGAAACGGAAAAGCTCGTCGCGTCGCTCTCCGCCGCCGGCATCGAGACGGTCGACCTTTCCGAGGACGCGCTCGCGAAGGAACACGTCCGCCACATGGTGGGCGGACACACGCGCGGCATCCACGACGAAGTGGTGTGGACGTTCGAGTTCCCGGAGCGCCCGGGCGCGCTGATGCAGTTCTTGCAGGCGATGAGTTTGAAGTGGAACGTCACGCTGTTCCACTACCGCAACCACGGCGCGGACCACGGCAAGGTGCTCGCGGGGCTGCAGGTGCCCGAGTCCGAGCGCGCGGAATTCCGCCGCACGGTCGAACGCCTCGGCTATTCGGCGCAGGACGTGTCGGCGAATCCGGCGTACCGTTTCTTCCTCGACAACCGGGACTGAGCATGAAGGTCGTCGCAGGATTGGGGAATCCCGGGGCGGAATACGCCAACACGCCGCACTCGATCGGCTTCGAGGTGGTGGACGCCTTGGCGCGCATGGCGGGGGCGGACTGGAAGAAGTCCGCGTCCTTCAAGGGCGAAATCGCCGATTGCGTCGCGGCCGGCGGCAAACTGAAACTGCTGAAGCCGACGACCTACATGAACCTTTCCGGCGATTCCGTGGCGCCCGTGGTGAAATACCACAACGCCACCGTGGACGACCTCGTGGTGGTGTCGGACGACATCGACCTGCCCGTCGGGCGCATCCGCATCCGCAAGGGCGGTTCCGCCGGCGGCCACAACGGATTGAAGAGCGTCATCGAGCGCACGGGGTCGCCGGACTTCGTGCGCGTGCGCGTGGGCGTCGGTCGCGCGGACCACGACCGCGAGCGCGTGATCGGCCACGTGCTGGGGAAATTCCCGCCGGACGTTCGCGCCGTGATGGACAAAGTCGTGCCTGCGGCGGCGCAGGCAGTGCTCAAGGTGATTGCCGAAGGCCCCCAGGCGGCGATGAACGCGTTCAACGGCTGGACGCCCGAGGCGTAGGTCGAAACAAGAAGGCCTCCCGGTGTGACGACAATCCGTCCGCGCTCTTTTTGGCGATCTGTCGCGACGCGCGTCGCCGGATTTGCCGACGTCTCCGAGGTCTGCGCGCTTTCGTGATTGGGGGGCGCTTAGGGGGTGGACGCCTCGTCGTTTCGGTGTTCGGCACCGGGCGCGTTCGGTGTAGGACGCCGACTGCTCCAAAGGCGCTTTCAAAGCTTCGGAAACGAATTTTCCGCGCCGCTGCAGAACCCCGCGACCGA
>JAKSOX010000105.1 GCA_024405335.1 Kiritimatiellia bacterium | reverse complement strand
AGCGAACGCACGTTGAGCGCGTTTTCCTCGATGAACCGCCGCCGCGGCTCGACTTCGTCGCCCATCAGCAGCGTGAACATCTGGTCCGCCGCCACCGCGTCCTGCAGCGTCACGCGCAGCATGTGGCGCTTTTCGGGGTTCATCGTGGTGTCGAAAAGCTCTTCCGCGTCCATTTCGCCCAAACCCTTGAAACGCATGATGTTGAGACCTTTGCGGCCGCGCTGGCGAACCGTCTCCAAAAGCTGCGGCAGCCGGCACACGTCGGAAACCGTTCCGTCCTCCTCCACGCGCGCGACCGTCGGATACACCGCCGGCGAACCGTCCGCGCCCGCCTCCTTGATCGCCGGATGGCCGAAATAGTCCGCCGCCGTGAAACCCATGCCGGCCAGGGACGAAAACTCCTTTTTGAGCATCGACGCGCCGGATCCGGTGGATTCGGGGTCTTCGAGCAGCTTGCGCGGTTCGAATCCGCGCTCCGACACCATCTTCGCCGTGGCCTCGATTTCGGCCAGCAGACGCAGAAGCGCCTTCGCGTCCTCCGCCGCGAGCGCCGTGCCGTCCGCGCGCGAAACCGACATGTCGTCCAGTCCGAGGAGCAGCAGCCGCTCGGTGAGTTCGCCGTCGGTCAGCACGTACTCCGTCTTCTTCTTGCGCTCCACCTTGTACAGCGGCGGCTGCGCGAGATACACGTAGCCGCGTTCGATCAGCTCGGGCATCTTGCGGTAGAAGAACGTCAGGAGCAGCGTGCGGATGTGCGCGCCGTCCACGTCGGCATCGGTCATGATGACGATCTTGTGGTAACGCGCCTTCGAGACGTCCCACTCCTCGCCGAACCCGCAGCCGATCGCCGTGATGAGCGTGCGGATCTCGTTGTTCGCGAGCATGCGGTCGATGCGCGCCTTCTCGACGTTCAGCACCTTGCCGCGCAAGGGCAGGATCGCCTGCGTCGCGCGGTCGCGCCCGGTCTGCGCCGAGCCGCCGGCCGAGTCGCCCTCGACCAGGAAGAGCTCGGTCTTCGCCGGATCGCGCTCGGAGCAGTCGCGCAGCTTGCCGGGCAGCGAGAGTCCGTCCATCACGCCCTTCCGGCGCGTCGACTCGCGCGCCGCGCGCGCGGCCTCGCGGGCCCGCTGGGCGAGGAGCGTCTTCTCGATGATCGTCTTCGCGATCGCCGGATTCTCCTCGAAGAACGTCATCAGCCTGTCGTTGACGATGCCCGCGACGATGCCGTCGACCTCGCCGTTGCCGAGCTTCGTCTTCGTCTGCCCCTCGAACTGCGGCTGCGGCACCTTGACGCTCACGATCACCGTGAGGCCTTCGCGCATGTCGTCGCCGGTGACGGTGTCCTTTTCCTTGATGCCGTTCTTCATCCCGCGGCCGTACTTGTTCACCGTGCGCGTCAGCGCGGCGCGGAAACCGGAAAGGTGCGTGCCGCCTTCGATGGTGTGGATGTTGTTGCAGTACGTCTGCTCGATCGTGGAGTAGGTGTCGGTGTACTGCATGGACACCTCGGCCTGCACCATGCCGGTGACGCCCTGGGCTTCGCCCTCGAAGTGGATCACGGGCGTGAGCGGCTTTTTGTTCGCGTTCAGGTACGCGGTGAATTCGTCGATGCCGCCATCGTAGTGGAACGTCTCCTCGTGGCGCTCTTCGCCTTCGTCGTCGCGGAAGTGGATCGTGACGCCCTTGTTGAGGAACGCCAGCTCGCGGAGGCGGTTGCACAGCGTCTCCCACTTGAACGCGCGGCAGGTGAATATCGAATGGTCCGGAAAGAACGTCACCTTCGTGCCCGTTTCGCCGCCGCATTCCCCCACGACCTCCAGCGGCTTCGTGACGCGGCCGCGCGAAAACTCGATGTGGTGCAGTTTGCCGCCGCGCTTCACTTCCACTTTCATCCAGTCGGAAAGCGCGTTCACGCAGGAAACGCCCACGCCGTGGAGTCCGCCGGAAACCTTGTAGTTCGAACCGTCGAACTTGCCGCCCGCGTGCAGGATCGTGAGCACCACTTCGATCGCCGGACGGTGCTGCGTGGGATGCATGTCCACGGGAATGCCGCGGCCGTTGTCCTGAACCGTCAGCGACCCGTCGGGATTCACGATCACGTCGATCGTCGAGCAATAACCGGCAAGCGCTTCGTCGATGGAATTGTCCACCACTTCGTACACCAGATGGTGGTAGCCGCGCTCGCCCGTGTCGCCGATGTACATCGCGGGACGTTTGCGGACGGCTTCCATGCCCTCCAACACTTGGATGTTGGCGGCGTTGTAGTTCGAATCCTGCGCGCTTTCTTCACTCATTTTCAAACACTCGTTTCCGATCTGCCAATGGGCGTTTCTTCCTCAAATGCAATTCGGGCGCAATTGTAGCACGTTTTGCGCGTGCGCGCAAGTGTGTACGTGCGCGCACGCGCGTGCGCAACGAAGCGCCGCGCGAAAAACGCGCTTCACTTTTTGGCCGCTCCCGTGATATACTATCGGCCGGCGGAAAATTCCGCGTCAACAAAAAGGAAACAAAAAAATGAAAAAATTGCTCATGTTTGGATTGGTGGCGTCTCTTGGTTTCGCGGCGAACGCCGGTTGCTGGTGGAGCTGGTGGGTCGGCGACGACAAAACCGACAAAGACCTTGTCGGCTGCCAGTTGGGCATCGCCAGCGAATGCAAAACGATGAAAGGCGCCCAGGTTTCGATTCTCTGGAACCGCATGCAGGAGCTGCACAACGGCGCCCAGCTCGCCTGTGGCTACAACAACGCGAAAAAAGTCCAGAACGGGCCGCAGGTCGCCGTGGTGAACATCGCCGACAAGGCGGCGCTCCAGTTCGGGCTCCTCTGCTTCAACAAGGGCGGATTCCTGCCGTTCTTCGTCTTCTTCAACTTCGACAAGACGATGTTCGGCGGCGGCGCCAAGTAACCATCCGTCGCATCGTTCAACCGTCGCGGCCACGGGATACGATCGGAGCGTTCCGTCCTTGCGGACGCTTGCGGATCGTCTCGTGGCCGCGAAGATTTCGGCGCGTTCCTCCTTGTCGCGTCATGGGATCAAATGGCTGCCGGCGTCGACGGGAAGCACGACGCCCGTCACGGCGGACGCGTCCAGCAGATACGCCACCGCGTCCGCCACGTCCTCCGGCGACGGCCGGCGCGCGAGCGCCGTTTCGTCGGCCGCCACGTGCACGCCTTCGGGCGCCAGCGCCGGACCCGGCGCCACGGCGTTCACGCGCGTCGTGGCGGCGAACGCCAGCGCCGCTTCGCGCGTCCAGGCGGCGAGCGCCGCCTTCGTGCGCTCGTAGGGCGTGCGCGGCTCCCGGCCGAGCACGGCCGCGTCGGCCAGATTGACCACGCATTTCGGGCGGCCGTCGTCCAGCGCCGCCAAGAGCTCCGTCAACCGCTTCGGCGCCGCCAGGTTCACCGCGTCGAGCGCCGCCGCCTCCGCTGGCGGCAGCGACGCGCGAACGGAAAACGCGGCGGCGTTGTTCACGACCGCGCGCAAATCCGCCGCCGCCGCCAGCGCCCGCGCGAAAAGCCGTTCGGCGGCGCCCGGTTCGCGCAAATCGCACCCCAAAACTCCTGGCGCGTCGCGGCGGCCGTGGACGAGCACGTTCCAGCCGTCGGCGCGCAAGCGCGCGACGATGGCCGCGCCGATGCGCCGGCATCCGCCCGTGACGAGCACGGATCCGCGGTCGCCCGCCGCCATCAGCGCCTCCCTTCCGCGGCCAAACGCGCCATCTCCGCCTTGACGGCGTCGCTTTCCCAATCGCCCAAATCCTCGCCCGCCGCCAGCCGCCGCCGGATTTCCGTGGACGATTCGGGCGTGCGCGGAAACGAAACGAATTTCGCCAGGCGCCGGAGTTCTTCCCAATTGCGCCAACGCGGCAGCCCGGCCACGGAATCCTCGCCCACGATGAAATGGAGTTCGCACCCGGGATGGCGCTCGAGCGCCCATTTCACGGTGTCGATCGAATACGAAACGCCGCCGCGCCGGAGCTCCACGTCGCACGGTTCCAGCAGCGGATGCCCCGCGCACGCCGCGCACACGAGCCGCCAGCGGGCCTCGTCGGAAAAGAACGCCGTCGAGCCGTCGGTTTTGAACGGGCTCGTCTTGGCTGGCACCACCAGCACCTTCTCCAGCCCGTATTTCGCGGCGGCCGCCTCCGCCACGCGGACGTGCCCCGCGTGAACGGGATTGAAACTGCCTCCAAACAAGCCCAACTTCACGGCGATCTGCTCCCGGCGAAACGGTCACGCCAGCAACTTGAAATGGTTTTTGACGGCCTCGACCTTGCGCTCGGCCCGAAGTTTGGAAAGTTCGGCCGAAAGCGCGCTGCGGTCGACGCAAAGATAGTCCGCCAGCGACTGGCGGTCGAACGGAACGTCGAATTCGCTCGACTTCGCCCGCTTCGCGCGGATGTTGAGGAAAAGCATCAGCCGCCCGCGGATCGTCCGCTGCGAAAGGATGCGCAATTTCTGTTTGAGCGCGAAAGTCGTTTGGCTCATCACGGCGAGCAGGTTGCGCACGAACAGCATGTGCGCGTTGCAGACCTTGTGGCAAGGGCGCGAGATCCGTTCGATTTCGATGAGCAGAACGGTCGTGTCGCCGACCGCGCTCATGCCGATGCCCATCGACGGCGCGTCGCGGAAGACGTACGTCGATCCGAACACGCCGTTCGGCGGAATCGTCTCGAGGACGTTCCGCCCGCCGTCGATCCGCGTGCGCGTCAGGCGGACGGCGCCGCTCACGACGACGCCGATGTGGTCGCAGGGATCGGATTCGGCGACGAACGCCTGCTTGTCCCTGAGGTGCAGCTCCCGCACTTTCATGCACTCGCAAATGCGGCAAAACTCCTCTTCGCCGAAATTCTTGAAAAGCCGGCAGTCCCTCGGAAAGGAAACCGGCGGTTGGCGCGTCTTCCGGGGTGCGCGAATCGGCTTCTTCGCCGGGGATTTCTTCGTGCCGCGCGTCATTCCGCGACCCTCCCGTAGAAGAACAGCTTGAACGAACGCGGCTGCGGCAAGTCGAGCGCGAGCGCGGCGAGCTCCGAACCCTTCATCGTCCGCGGCGCCTCGCGGAAGAATTCCACCTTGTACGTCGCCGCGGGGTCGACGCCCTTGAGCGCGCACGCGAAGCGGCGCGCGTCCACGCCGATCCGGCGGAACACCAGCGCGAAACCGGCGTCCAAGTCGGCGCGGTGCATCTGCCAGGCGCACCAACAGGATTCGTTCTGCGGCCTCGGTCCGCCCGCGAGCGGATGGAAATCGCCAAGGTAGAACGGTCGCATCCTCTCGGCCGCCGTGAACACTTCGCGCAGCCACGCCGTTTCCTCCGCCGTGAAATCGCGCGCCACGAGCCCGCCGCCCCAGTCGCTGGGCGTGAACACGCTGCCGGCGCACGTGGTGGAGAAGAAGCCGTAGTCGTCGAACGTCGCCGCCGGACGCGTTTCGCCGCCCTGGAACGGCTGGTAGGCGAGGGTGTTGTAGGTGCAGTTCTGCGCGTCCGTCACCTGCGCGACGTCGCCCTTGAACCCGATCAGGTAGTCCGAGCGGCAGTACGAATGCGAACGGGAAATCGCCTCGAAGTCGAGACGCCGCCCGCCCGACGCGCAGTTTTCGACGAGCAGATCGGGAAAGCGCGCGCGCAGCGCGTCCCAGAAGCGGTAGAGCCCCGCCACGTGCTTCATCTCGGACACGCCCACGCGGTCCGGCGCGTCCGCGCCCGCCCAGTAGGGCAGCACGTTGAAGTTGAAATCCTGGCGGTAGACGTCGAGCTTGCTTTCGCGCACGAGCCGGGAAATCGTCTCGATCGTGAAATCGCAGGCCGCGGGATTGCCGAGGTCGATGAGGTAGTTGACGCCCCATCCCGGCGGCGCGCCCTTGCCTTCCGCGGGCAGGAACCAATCGCGGTGTTCGAGGAACGCCTTCGGCTTCACGTGCTCCACGTTGTAGCGTTCGGGCTCGACCCAGAGCAGCATCTTCATGCCGTGCTTGTGCGCGTGTTCGGACACCTCGCGGAGGTTGCCCTTCGGGTGGACCGCGGGATTGAATTCCCACCATCCCACGTATTTCCACCAATGGTCGCCGCAGTTGGAAACGAGATCCGGCTTGTGCGCGGGGCCGTTCCAGCCGGCGTCCACCCAGAAGCAGTTGAACGGCACCTTCTCGCGGACCGCCCAGTCGATCATGCCCTTCATTTTCTCCGGCGGCTTGTTGCCGCCGCCGGCCGTGATCGGCTGAACGGGCTCGATGACGCGCCCCTTCGAATCGCGCGGCGACTTTTCGTCCACCATGAACCGGTGGATCGTGGTTTGCATCGCGACGGGATCCACGCCCTTGGCGCGCTCGAACACGAGCATGGAAGGCAGCCGGAGCGTTTCGCCCGGCAGCACGCGGAAGTGCGTTTTGAGCATCCCGGCCGTCATGCGCACCGCGCCGTTCGCGGCGGCCGTGAAATCCGCGCGCCACGCGCCCGACCAGCCGATGGCGAATTCGCGGCCCGAACCGTCCGCGAAATCGACGCCCCAGAACGGAAACCAGTCGGCGGAGGACCGCCCTTCCGTGGCCGCCATGGAAAAGGACGCGTCCTTGCCGGCGCCCACGGACTTGTTCACGGGCGTGAAATCCCGGGGCGAACATTGCGTGCCCGTGAGCGCGCGCACGGAAACCGCGCCGGGAAAAGTGAAGTCGGCGCTCCGGAAATCGGACACGATCGCCGTGGGCTTCGCGCCGTTCGCCACCAGTTCCGGCAGCCATTCCGTCACGGGAAAGCGCTTGTAGTCCGTGCGCGTCACCCGCACCGTGAGCAGCCGATCCGGCGACGTCCACTTTTCCACGCGCTTCGTCATGCGCGCGTCGTCCGCCACGACCTGCGCGGCGCCGTCGGGCGCGAAGGCGTCGGACCCGACGTCGCCGTAGCGGAACGACACGCCCGGAATCGCCGCCTCGGCGGCAAGGGAAACGGCAACGGAAAACGCACTGCTGAAAACGGCTCGCATCGCTGGCGTGCTCCCGAACGGTCAACGCTTTTGGGCGGCGTCGGCGATTTTCGCGGCTTCCGCGGCGATTTCCGCCATCG
>JAKSOX010000104.1 GCA_024405335.1 Kiritimatiellia bacterium | reverse complement strand
CGTCCTTCCAGACGATCTTGTCCATCGGCACGAGCACGCCGCGCTTCGTCTTGTAGGCCATGCCCAGGATCATGCCCTGGTTCACCAAACGGCGGAACGGTTCCTTCGTGGGCACGAGACCGAGATCGAACAGCACCTTGTGCCAGAAGCGGGCGTAGAGCAGATGCAGCACCGCGTGTTCCGCGCCGCCCACGTACAGGTCCACGGGAAGCCACTGTTTCAGCAGCTCGGGGTCGGCGAAGCACGTGTCGTTCGCGGGGTCGACGTAGCGCAGATAGTACCAGCAGCTGCCGGCCCACTGCGGCATCGTGTTCGTCTCGCGCACGCCCTTCTTGCCCGTCGCGGGATCCACCACGTTCACCCAATCGGCGGCTTTCGCGAGCGGCGGTTCCCCCGTGCCCGTCGGCTTGTAGTCGGCGAGTTCCGGCAGCGTCAGCGGCAAGTCCTGTTCGGGCACGAGCGTCTGCGTGCCGTCCTCCCAGTGGATCACGGGAAACGGTTCGCCCCAATAGCGCTGGCGCGAGAACAGCCAGTCGCGCAGCTTGTACTGCGTCTTGGCCCGGCCCACGCCCTTTTCCTCGAGCCACTTGACCATCGCGGGACGCGCGGCTTCGACCGAAAGTCCCGTGAGGAAGCCGGAGGACACCATGACGCCGGAGGCGATGTCGGTGAACGCGGCCTCGCCCGCGTAGGGGACGGGGTCGGGAGACGCCGTCTTCGCGGCGTCGCTGCCCGCCGCCGCCACGACCTGCACGATCGGCAAATCGAACACCTTGGCGAAATCGAAGTCGCGCTCGTCGTGCGCGGGCACGGCCATGATCGCGCCCGTGCCGTAGGAGGCGAGCACGTAGTCGGAAATGAAGATCGGGATTTCGGCGCCGTTCACGGGGTTCACGCCCGCCACGCCCTCGAGCTTCACGCCCGTTTTTTCCTTGTTGAGCTCCGTGCGTTCGAGATCGCTCTTGCCGGCGGCCTTCTTGCGGTAGGCGTTCACGGCGTCCGCGTTGGCGAGAAGACCCGCCTCGAGCCAGTCGGCCACCAGTTTGTGTTCGGGGCTGAGCACCATGTAGGTCGCGCCGAAAAGCGTGTCGCAGCGCGTCGTGTACACGGTGATTTTAGAATCACCGGAAGCGCTGGAACCGCCGGAGAATTTCACCCCGAAATCCACCAGCGCGCCCGTCGACTTGCCGATCCAGTTGCGCTGCATCTCCTTGATGCCTTCGGGCCAGTCCAATTCGTCGAGATCCGCCAACAGACGCTCGGCGTATTCGGTGATCTTCAGCATCCACTGCCGCATCGGACGGCGTTCGACGGGATGGTTGCCGCGCTCGGAGCGCCCGTCGATCACCTCTTCGTTCGCGAGAACCGTGCCGAGCGCCGGGCACCAGTTCACGGGAACCTCGGCGACGTAGGCGAGCCCCTTCTTGTGGAGCTGCTCGAAAATCCACTGCGTCCAGCGGTAGTACTTGGGATCCGTGGTGTTCACCTCGCGGTCCCAGTCGTACGAAAAGCCGAGCATCTGGATCTGCTCGCGGAAGCGGTCCACGTTCTTCTTCGTGGTGATCGCGGGATGCGTGCCGGTTTCGACGGCATACTGTTCCGCGGGCAGGCCGAACGCGTCCCATCCCATGGGATGGAGCACGTTGAAGCCCTTCATGCGCTTGTAGCGGCACAGGATGTCCGTGGCGGTGTAGCCCTCGGGATGGCCCACGTGGAGGCCCGCGCCGCTCGGGTACGGAAACATGTCGAGACAGTAGAACTTCGGTTTGCCCGCACAGTCGTTCGGGGTTTTGAACGTCTTCTCTTCAAGCCAACGCTTCTGCCATTTCTTTTCGATCGCCGAATAATTGTAGTCCATCTTCTTCTTTCGCGCCTGGGCGTGTCCTTTTCCTTGAATCAAAACCGGTCGGCGGACGCGCGTCAAGGTCGTCGCGCGTCGTACGTCGAATTCGTCGTGAGCATTTCCGTTTGCCGCGGGATGTTGCGCGTGTCGATGCTCCACATGTAGAAGACGTCCGCCCAGGGGTATTCGAACCAGTGTTCGACGTACGTCGGGGAGGTCTTCAGATGCGGATCTTCGATCTCGATTTCCGCGCTGTGGTTTTCGTCGAACGATTCCTCGTTGAACACGAACGTCCGAAGCGGCAGGTACGTCGAGTCCGACGTCCCGATGTGCGTCTGCAGGGCGCCCGTGACCTTGAACGTCACGCTCGTCCAGTTGGCGGAACTCTTGGGCACGTAGTTCGAGCTGATCGATCCGGAATCCAGACCGCGCAGGGCGTACGGCGAATGCGACGCGCCCGTCGTCACGTTCGTCATGAACATCGTCACCTTCATGACCACGTTCGTGTAGGGCACCCACGCGCCGTTCACGAGATTCGAACACTCGATGCGCCGCACGGGCTGCGGAGGCGTCGGCTCGTCGCCGCTCGGCTGCGAACCGATGCCGGCGCAGAACCACCAGTTGGACTCGGTGGGGTTCATGTCCAGCCAGTACATTTCCTTGATCGACATGAGCCGGTTCGTGTGCCCGCTCAGGCCGCAGAACCACGCCGGGAAAATGTCGCCTTCGGGCATGTTCATGATCCAGTCCACGACGGCCGGATAATAGGGGTCGTTCTCGTCGATGTCCGCGTCGCGCACCTTGTGGGACACGATCGCCTCGCCCACCACTTCCAGCTGCTTTTTGGCGCCTTCCGGCAGCGAGAACCCGCTGACGTCGAACACGTAGACGCCGGACTGCCCCGCCACGCCGTCCGTCACGGCCACGCCGTTCGTGGTGACGCTCTTCATCTCGAACCACGGCTGCAACACGAAGGTGACGTTCGTGTTGTACGTGCCGTCCAACGACTGCGGCACGATGAGCACGGCCGAGGTCTGCCCCGTTTTGCCGCCGACGTTCATCGAGAGGTGCCCCACCGAATTCTCGCCGACGCTCGCGTAGAGCCACAGGTTGTCGCCGGTGGGCGGCTCGAAGTAGTCCGGATCGATGTACTGGTTCACGCCGGAACGCGTGCGGTTCACGCGCCCGGGCGTTTGCACCATGTCGCCCAACCACGTGGAAGCGGATTCGCCGTGGTTCGTGTACACGCCCAGCGTGCCGTCCGTCTTGTCCGCGCCCACATAAACCCAGTTGCCCTGCACCCCAGCCAGTTCCCGGAGGCGTTCGCAATAATTCGAGCCCTCGTAGCGGTAGGCGGAAGAGTTGGTGCGGCGGTTCGTCGACATGAAAACGACCTCGTGTTCGACGATGCTGTTTGCGCGCACCAGCCGGAACCCGAGCGGAACCTGATGGGAGAAAGTTCCCTTTTCAATGCCTTCCTCGGACGTGCTGAACGACCGCCAGGTGCCCTCGACCAAATCGGACGCCAGCGTGCCGGCCTGCGCCGTGGCGGGACTTTGGAGCGCGAAGAACGAATAGTTTTCCGTGGGATAGGTCGCACGCGACACGCTGATCGGCTTGCCGTCGCCGCCGCTTTCGCCCAGCACCGCGAGGTCGTAGAGTTTTGGAGCGGACACGCCGGCCACGACGCTCACGCGCCATTTGCCGAGATCGTATCCCTGCGGAACCGCCATCTCCAGCCACTGGTTGTTTTTCGCCAGATTTTCGAAGCCGGAGTCGTCCAAGCCGTCGAACACGTTGATTTCGTTGAACCAGGCGCGCCGCGGAGAAATGACGTCCAAAATGGTGTAGAGCGAGAACTTGTCGGCGCGGTTGCCGCCGTATTCCTTGTTGTAGTCGAGCGGATGGTACCACGCCGGACGATCCCAATCCGCCAACGTCGCGACGCTGGACATCGGATTGCCCGCCTTGTCGCGGTAGGTCACGGTGATCTGGTACTGCAGCACGGCGTATCCCAGCGCGGCGTCCTGCAGCTGCGGCGGAATGAACGAGCCGGGATCGTCGGGCGAACTGCGGAACACGTACGGATTGTCCGAAGAACGCGGCAACCGCACGTTCAGCACCGCGTTGGGATTCGACTTCCACTGGTTGTACCCCCACGGCGACAACCCCACGAAATAGTTCACGAACACCTCGATGGAATCCTTGTCGAGTTCGTCTTCCAGCTGCTGGACGGCCACCGACGCCTGCACGCCGAACGATTCTCCGGCCAGCGGCTGCTCGTTGGCGTCGAGCAGCACCGCCGCGTCCAGCGACGTGGTCTGGTCCTTGAAATGCCGGAACACGCCCACGCTCTGCACGGCCAGCTTGGGCAGCATCGGCTCGGTCACCGCCACTTCGTCGATCAAAACGCGCTGGCGCGGCGGATCGCCGCGGCCGTACCTGGCGCCGTCGACGGAAAGGCGCAGCGCCTGGTAGTTGTTTTCGTCGTTGAGCATGCGCCAGGTGAATTTCTGGAACGTGTTGCCCGTCACCTCGAAATTCGTCTTCACGACCCACTCGGCGTCCACCGCGGACGCGCTCTTGGCCACGCTCACCGTGACCCAGCTGGAGGTCGACTGCGTGATCGC
Source organism: Kiritimatiellia bacterium (assembly GCA_024405335.1). Taxonomy (GTDB): domain Bacteria; phylum Verrucomicrobiota; class Kiritimatiellia; order RFP12; family UBA1067; genus UBA1731. The sequence continues at coordinate 2,673 of JAKSOX010000104.1, read as the reverse complement.
GCCGTATTTGCGCGCCCGGAACGTCACCTGGCCGATGTTGCCCACCCCGTCCGCGTCCGCCATCACCGGCGTCTGCACGAACGGATCGTGGAGATTCCACATCGCGTCGTTGACGTCCCACTTGTCCGAGAATTCGGGGTCGTTGTCGACGTGGCCGATGTCGAAAATCGAGCCGGAGAAGTTGAGCGTGCAGCCCAGGCCCTGCGGCGTGTAGGATGCGTCCGGCAGGTACATCAAACGCGAATTGAACGCCGTGCGCAGGTTCCAGCCCCACCAGTCGTAGGGCGTCAGCGCGGGCTCATCCCACGCCTGCACGCGCGTCAGCGTGACGCTGCCCCACGAGGAATCGTACGTCGCGCGGTTCGCCACGGCCTCCTCCACCACCGCGGGATCCATCATCACGCGGAACACGCCCACGTGGTACGGCGCGCGCAATCCGAAGTAGAAGTTGGTCGACCCCAGTTCGCGCTCGCCCTGGGGAACGTCCTTGAAATCGATCGTCGCCACCGTTTGCCACAAATCGCCGGGATTGTCGTAGTCCATGCTCATCGTGAGGCCGCGGATCGTCGCGCCCGTCACGCCGTTGGTGACCATCTGCACGAGCAGCCGGGCGTGTTCGTCGGCGTTGCGCCAGGTGAAGGCGAACATCGACAATCCGAACAGCGTGGGCGTGCGGATGCTCATCGGCTCGTTCGGGAAACCGCGCATCGGCTGCATCATGCAGTACCGCGTGGAAGGACGCACGCGCAAAATCACGGTGCCGCGGCCGCCGCGGCCGCCGCTCGCGCCCCAATGCATGCCGAGCGCCTGGTTGCCCGCGTTGTCCCAACGCTCGCTGCTCCACCGGCCGAATCCGGTGACGTCCGAAGCGTCCAAGGCGCCGCCGCCGCCGCCGCCGCCGCCGAAACCGTCCTCGCCGGGATAGCCCGCGCCCGTCCCCGGGACCACCACGTTGGCCATGGTGTTGGGGAACGGCGAACCGCCCAAGCCGGCCGAACTGCCGTTTGCGCCCCTGCCGCTCTTGCCGCCCCTGCCGGGGGTGATGTCTCTCACGGAATAAAGGCCGTTGGTGTAGTTGCCGCCGCCGCCGCCGCCGCCCGCGCCGTACCAGCGCTCGGCGCCAGTGATCGTGCTCCTGTAGCCGTCGCCGCCAGCTCCGGCGTTCCCGCTGACGTCGCCGTCGAGGCCGTCGCCGGCGCGGATTTCGCGGCCGTCGTCGGCGTAGCCCACCACCTGCCCGTACCAGCCCGCACCGCCGCCGCCAGGCGCGCCCTTGCCCGTGCCGCTGTTCGCCGCGCCGCCGCAGGACGACAGGAAATTCGTCACGTAGTTGGACGTGTTGCCCAACTTCGTGCGCTCGATCATGCCCAGCGCGTGCGTGTTGGTCGTGTACGCGCTGCCGCCGCCGCCGCCGATGAAAGCCGAGGTGGTCCACGCCACGCCCGGCTGGCGGGCCGGATTCGCGTACGTGCCCGCGCCGCCGCCGCCGCCGCCGTACGCCGTGGCGAGATCGACGCGGGCCTTGTCGAACGCCGTGTAGCGCAAATAGGACGTGCCGCCGTTGCCGCCGCGTTGCCACCGGTCCGGCCAACCGCCGGCAAGATAGGAATTCTGGCTGTCGACGCACCCCGCCGTCGCCGTGCCGCCGGCGCCCACTTCGACTTCGATTTTCTCGCCGGCGGTGACGTATTTGCCCACGGGACGGTAGTCCACCACCTGGCCGCCGCCGCCGCCGCCGCCGATCATGTTGCCGCCCGCGCCGCCGCCGCCCACCACGAGCGCCTCGACGATCTGCATGTCGGCCTTGGGGATGAACGTCGCCGCGTTCGTGAACACGTACACGTATTCGTTGCCGATCTTCGTCACCTCGTACGCGCCGGTGATGTAGGCGGCTTCGTCGTCCGTCCCGCCGCTCGTCCCTTCGCTGGACCCCACCACGTTCGTGGCGCCCGTGATCCAACCGCGCACGTACGCCCACTTCTGCGTCTGGATCTGCGTGGAGTCGGCGGAGTTGTCCACCGTGTCGCCGGCCCATTGTGAGAAGACGAGGTCGTCGATCACGATGTCCGTGCGCAAATCGTCCGTCCCGCCGCTCGTCATGAGGCGGAACTGCTTCACGTCGCAGTCGCGCGGCCTGAACGAATACTTGTTCTTGCTGAATCCCAAAGTCGGCAGCGTCGTCCCGTCGGGCAGCATCATCGCCGTGTCGTAGCCGGATTCCACCCACTGCTGGCTGCCGCCGCGCTGGAACAACAGACGGATCGTCTGCTCGGGCACGAGCGACTGGACGCCGTAGTACCAGTTCTTGCCGGACGCCGTCGAGTCGAAACTGAACGTCTCCTGCCGGCCCAACGGCACGGTCCAGTTGTCGTCGAGCAGGTCGTACGCGATTTGCAGTTCGCTCGCCCGCAACGCCGCGTCGTCGAGGTCGATGCTGCCCGTGTCGTATTTGTACCAGCGTCCCTTCTTCAGCGTGCGCGCCTGCTTGAAGAGGCCGAACCGCGCCGGACAGTCGCGCGAACCGGCGCCGAAAGATCCGCGCGTGTGGCGCGCTTCGGACGAATCTTCGAAGCTGATCGCCGCGAAACGCTTGTTCTTCATGTCCGACTCCGGCGTGAGGGTCGAAACGTCGCCCGAAAAGCCGCCTTCCAGATACGTCACGTCCTGGTCGGC
>JAKSOX010000103.1 GCA_024405335.1 Kiritimatiellia bacterium | reverse complement strand
GCGCAGAGCGTTTCAAGTTGGGCGTCAAGGCATACGAAAGTGCTTTTTTCCGTTCATTCATGTGGCGCATGATACCACGTAATCTGGAGGACGTCAACGCCACGGCCGTCCATACGGTTTAGGGACGGCCGTCCCTCCACCGTCGCCACGGCCGTCCCTCCACCGTCGCCACGGCCGTCACTCCACCGTCGCCACGGCCGTCCCTATGCCGCAGGGACGGCCGTGGCGACGACATACCCCAACTTTACGCGGAGAAACAGCCAACTTGAACCGCTTCGGGCGGCAGTTTGCGTCGCCGCATCCGCCAATTCCGGCAAATCGCCGCCCTTGCTTCACCGCGGCCGCCGTTCACTTTGCCGCCGCGCCTCGCCCACCTTGACCCGCCGTTCAGCGCACGGGGGCCCCACAAAGCTCTCGCACCGGTCCGGGGACTGTCCCCGTGCGCGGCATGGCGCGGATTCCTGCGGCGCCTACAGGGCGCGTCACGCGCCCGGAGGGAAACGGACGGCGCGTTCGAGATCGGGCACGAGCGTCACGCGCGCGCCCGCCTTCAGCGCAGTCACGCGCGCCGGATCCGTCACGCGCGCGGCGACTTTCGCGCCCAGGCGATCGGTGACGCAATGGACGATCGTTTCGCTGCCCAGAATCTCCACGAGGTCCACCGTGGCGGACAACGACGCTTCGGGGGCGTCTTCGCCCGCGACGCGCACCGCCAGATGCTCCGGGCGGACGCCCGTGACGCAGCCGAGGTCGAACAGCCCGGGCGGAAACAGGTTCATCGGCGGCGTGCCGATGAACGACGCCACGAACGTGTTCGCCGGCTTCGCGTACACGTTCATCGGCGCGTCCGCCTGCTGGATGCGGCCGGCGTTCATCACCACGATGCGCGTGCCCATCGTCATCGCCTCGGTTTGGTCGTGCGTGACGTAGATCATCGTGGCGCCCAACGCGCGGTGCAGCCGCACGATTTCCGCGCGCATCTCCACGCGCATCTTCGCGTCCAGATTGGAAAGCGGTTCGTCGAAGAGGAACACGGCCGGCTCCCGCACGATCGCGCGTCCCACCGCCACGCGCTGGCGCTGGCCGCCCGAAAGCGCCTTCGGCAGACGCTTCAGGTACGGCTCCAACCCCAGCGTCTTCGCCGCCGCGTCCACGCGGCGCGCGATTTCCGCCGCCGGCACGCCGCGCAGCTTGAGCGCGAAGGAGAGGTTCTCCTTCACCGTCATGTGCGGATAGAGCGCGTAGTTCTGGAACACCATCGCGATGTCGCGGTCCTTCGGCGGCAGACGCGTGACGTCCTGCCCGCCGATGAAAATCTTGCCGGCCGTGGGCAGCTCGAGTCCCGCCACCATGCGCAGCGTCGTCGACTTGCCGCAGCCGGACGGTCCCACGAGCACGAGGAACTCGCCGTCGGCCACGTCCAGCGTGAAATCGGAAACCGCGGGCGCGTCGCCCTTCGCGTAGGTCTTGCCCACGCCGACGAATTTCACTTCCGCCACGTCACGCCCTCCCGAAGGCGACGGCGAAAGCGCCGTCGTGGTCCGTTTCCAGCGGCACGGATTCCGTGCGCGCGATTTCGCGCCAGCCGGGATGGCGCGCGAGAAACGCCGCCGCCTGCTCCGCGTTCTCCTCGGGCTCGTTCGAGCACGTCGAATACACGAGCACGCCGCCCGGCGCGCAAAACGCCGCCGCGCGGTCGAGAATCTCCGCCTGCAGCGCCACGAGTTCCGCGAGCTTCTCCTTCGTCCAGTTCCACCGTGCGTCGGGACGCCGCCGCAAGACGCCGGTGTTGGAACACGGCGCGTCCACGAGCACGCGGTCGAACGCGCCCGCGTCCTTTTCGTCCGCCGCCGGAACGACGCGAACGGCGTCGAGACGGCAGCGCTTGAGCGTCGACTCGAGCGTGCGCAGACGCTTCGGATTCACCTCCTGCGCCACGAGGTTTTTCGCGTCGGCGCCGAGACGCCAGGCGATTTGCACGGTTTTGCCGCCGGGCGCCGCGCAGAAGTCGAGCACGCGCTGGCCGGGCCGGACGTCCAAAAGTTTCACGGCGCCGGCCGCGGCGGGGTTCTGCACGATGAACGCCCCTTCCGCGAAGCCCGGCTCGTCCGCCACCTTCCGGCCGCGCGGAAGTTTTTCGAAGAATCCTTCGCCGTAGGCGTCCGGCTTGCGCGCGAGCCACGTCTCCGCGGGCTGGTTGTGCCAGGCGGCCAGCTTCGCGGCGCCTTCTTCGCCGTAGCGCGCGATCCAGCGTCCGACGAGGGCGTTCGGATAGCTCTCGCGTTCGGCGAGCGTCGCCGCCGCCAGCAGCTTTTCGAATTCTTCGCGGCGGCGCAGCAGATTCCGGAGCACGCCGTTCACCACTTTGGCGACGGACTTGTTGGGACACGCCTTCGCGGCTTCCACCGTTTCGTTCACGGCGGCGAAATCGGGCACGTCGGGCATGTAGAGGATCTGCGCGGCGCCCACCAGCAGCAACGCCTCCAGCTCGCCCTTGGGCCACGTCTTCACGAGCTCGCCCAGCACGCGCCGCAACGGACGGAACCGGCGCACGACGACGTACGTGAGATCCTGCACGAACGCGCGGTCCGGGCCTTCCGGCAACAGGTTTTCCGGGCGCTCGCGGCTCGCGATCCAGCGCGCCACGGCGAACGCGGCCGTTCTGCGGGTGTTCGCCTTCATCTCATTTGCCGTTCAGCCAACTCTTGAGCACGGCGACCTGGCGCACCGTGTCCGTGTAGGTGTCGCCCACGGGATTCTCGAGCGTGTACCAGCCGTCGTAGCCGGCGGCGTTCACGCGCTTGACGATCGCCTCGTTCGGCACCGCGCCGAGCCCCAGCGTCTCGTAGGTGCGGTTCGCCTCCGGCTTCTGGTCCTTGAGATGCACGTGCGCGATGCGGCCCTTGGCGTGCTCGAGCATTTCGAAGATGCTCTCGCCGCGACCGGCGTAGTAGAGGTTGCCGGTGTCGAGCGCGAAGCGCAGATCGGGGATTTCCGCGAGGAAACGCTTGAGGTACTTGATGCTGGAACCGGGATTCGCAGTGCCGCCGAAGTCCTCCACGGTGATGGTGACGCCCATCGCCTTGGCGTCCGCCACGTACGCTTTCAGGCGCGCGAGGATTTCCTTGAACTCGGCCTCTTCGTCGCCGCCTTCCGTGAAGTCCGGCGGCACCACCATGATGCGCGGGATGCCGAGCTTCTTCGCCAGCTTCAGGCACTCGGCGGGCGGCGTTTTGTCCACCCACGCGCCGCGTCCGAACCAGTTCGGAAAGTAGTAGAAGTTGATCGGCTTCAGCTTCGTCGCGCACAACGCGTCGAGATCCGTTTCGTCGGGACCGCAGTCGAAACCGCGCACGCCCAGGTCGTACAGCAGGTCGGCCGCCTCGGCAAGCGGGATGTTGCGCTCCGCCGCCGTTTGGCGGATGAACTTGGCGAACACGGAAATCCGCAATTCGCCGCCCTCCGCCCGAACCGCCGCCGTCTCCAGGCGCGCCGGTTCGGCGGACGGATTCTTGCACCCCGCAAGCGCCGCGGCGACAACCGCCGCGGCAAACAACATCGCTTTCTTTTTCATGTCGCGCACGCGCTCCTTTCAAAAATGTCCGTCAGCGTTTCAGCGCTTCGCGAACGGCTTTGCCGAAGGCCTTCGCCATCGCGAACATTCCCCAATCGTTCGGATGGCAGCCGTCCACGGTGCCCTCGCGGTCGTCCGCGAACATGCCGTCCTTGGGCAAATAGACGAGATTGTCCCATTTGGCTTCCGCTCCGAAAAACAAACGCGCGAACCACGACGGATCTTCCGCCTTGAGCTTTTCGTAGAGGGCGCGCGTGAACTTGTCCTTGGCGTTCGGTTCGCCGCAGTACACGTCGCACATCTCGGCCATCACGATCGGCACGTCCGGGCGCTTCGCGCGCAGATTGCGGATGAACGGCTCGTAGTTCTCCTCCACGTTGCGGCCCGCGCGGTTCCATCCGTTCGAACTGCCCATGTTCCACAGGCAGTCGAGCACGTAGCAGCTCGCGTCGATGCGCGCGAGGTGTTCGCTCATCTCGAATTCCATCACGCCGGAACCGGAAAAGCCGAGATTCACGATCGGCACGTCGAGATCGCGGCCGACGATGCTCGGAAACGCGAGACCGGGACGCGACGCGCAGCCGCCGTGCGTGATCGAGGTGCCGTAGAACACCACCGGCTTCTCCACGCCGCTCTTGCGCGGACCGGGCGCCTCCACCTTCGCTTCGGGATCCACGCCCAGCGTGAACGATTTGACGCCGTTGTAGAGCGGCAGGTTCACGAGACACGTCTCGCCCGGCTTCCAGTCCATCTGCAGCTGGCCGCCGTTAGCGTTCCAGATGCGGCCCGTCTTCTTGTAGAGCCACTTGCCGGTCGCGGAATCCTGCGCGTACACGTCGATGCCGCTCACGCCCGTGGAAGGCATGTGGTCCATCGAAAGCCCGCCGTTGTACGGAACCCACTTGAAGGTGAGTTTCCGCGAATCCGTGCGGAAACGGAACTGCATGCCCGCGGTGTGGTGCTTCATGACGCGCACGCCGTCGTTCACCTTGATGGTAACGTTCGCCGGCAGACGGTCGTAGTAGTGTTCCACGTCGTCGAAGACGCGTCCCTCGATCGGCAGGTACTTGCCGTCGATCCACTTCACGCCGTTCGTCGTAACGGCGTTCTTCTGCGCCATGTTCGGATCGAACTTGGCGATCTCGCTCTGCTGCGCGAACGCAGCCGCCGCGACGGCGCCCGCCGCGAACAATGCCATCGTTTTTTTCATTCTTCCATCTCCAGTACGCAAGTGATCGTGCCTCGGGAACATCCCCGTTTCGCCGCCCATTATACCACGCCGCGCCGCCATTCCGCAAGGGCGGCGGAACGCCTCGCGCAGCGAAGCGTTGGATGCGTTGGATTGCAACGTGCGACCAGGACGCCAAGGCGGGGGCGAAGCGCGAATGGACGCGGATATCCGCCCTCAAACCAAATCGGCGAGAACGGCGTCGCACACCTCCGTGCCGCGGCGCGTGAGACGCCAGCGGGCGCCTTCGGCCGCGACCAGGCCTTCCGCCGCCAGGCGCGCGAGCGCGGCGCGCCATTCGGAGAGGCGCGGCGCCAGCGCGGGGAAGCGCTTCGCCGCCGCGTCCAGATCGAGCCCTTCGCGCATGCGGAACGCGAAAATCGCGCGTTCCACGGCGTCGCGTTCGGGCGTCAGCACGTCGACGGTGGCGCCGTTTTCCGTGCGCGCCAGACCCAAACGTCCGTGCGCGCCTTCGCCGAGACCCAAATAGTCCTCGCCTCGCCACGTGCCCAGATTGTGGCGGCATTCGGCTCCGGGCCGGGCGCAGTTCGATATTTCGTACCGGCGCAGGCCGAGTTTTCCGAACGCGTCGAACGCGAAATCCAGCTCCGCCAGCGCCGCGTCGTCGTCGGGCGGCGCGAAGATCCCCTTCCGCGTCCACAGGTCGACGCGCGTGCCGGGCTCGCGGATGAGCGTGTAGCAGCTCACGTGCGCCGGCTCCAGCGAGCACGCTGTTTCCACCGTGCGCCGCCAAACGCCGTCCGCGGCGGGCCAGCCGGCGATCAGATCGACGCCCGCGTTCGCGAAACCGTGCGCGCGGATGCGCCGCCAGGCCGCCAGCGCGTCCGCCGCCGAGTGCCCGCGCCCCATTCGCGCCAACACGGCGTCGTCGAAACTCTGGACGCCCATGGAAACGCGGTTGACGCCCAAAGCGGCGAGTTCGTCCAGTTTGGCGTCCGTGGCGTCGAGCGGATGGAGTTCCACGGTGAATTCCCGGGCCGTTTCCAATCCGCAGCCGGCGAACGCGGAAAGGTCGCAGAGGGCCGGCGAACCGCCGCCGAAGTACACGGCGTCCCATACGCGGCCCGCCGCGCGTTCGGCGCGGACGCGGCGCGCGAGCGCCTCCGCGTACGCGGCGCGGGCTTCGGGCTTGGAACCCGCGCGGGAACGCAGCGCGCAATACGCGCACTTACTTCTGCAGAAAGGGAAGTGAACGTACAGATTCAACGACGAACGTCCCCGTTGCCGAGTAGGCCGACACGGCGCGGTCGAAGAGCCGGCCGCCCAACACGCCGAAAGTCAGTTCCGTAGTGCAGGCGATCCACGCCAGCACGCCGACCGCGTTGCAGATGAAGATGAACGTCCAGGAGAAGAAGCGCCCGTATTCCTGGACGTCGGGCTGGCGCTGCGCCAGCGACTTCAACGTGAAGCAGCAGTGGAAGCACCAGGTGAAGCCGACGGCGAACGTCCACGCCCACGGCCACGGCAAGGGCCGCACGAAACAGCGCGTCGCCAACGCGGCCGCCACCACCACCATGGTGTAGAACGGGAAGAAATACGGCGCGAGCGTGATCCACACGTTCGACTTGGAAAGTTCCACGCTGCCGCCGTTTTCCCGCACGCGCAAGTTCGAGACGCGGGCGCCGAAGAGCAGCCCCCAGAGCGCATGCGTGAGTTCGTGTCCGAACACGTATGCCTTGACGGGCGCGGGCGCGGCCATCCACACCACCAGGAAAACGGCCATCCCGCAGACGAGCGCCAGCGCCTCGCGCGAAAAAAACGCCGTTTCGGGAGAAGGCATCAGCGCGAAGACGTCGACGCACGTGCGGCACAACGCCCAGACCAAAGGCAGCAAAAAAAAGGCGGCGAGGAAACGGAGAAAACGCGCCACGCGACGACCTCACTTGTCGAATATGAACACCAGTTCCCCGGGGAACACGCGCCTGTTTTCGCGCGCCAGCGCTTCGACGAAATTGCGGTCGGAATTGAAGCGGTTCTGCTTTTCCTTGACGGCCGCGATTTCGCGGCGTCTGTCTTCAATGCGCCTTTCAAGACCGGCGCGCTTCGCCTCCAGCGCGCCCACCTTGTGGTATTTCGGCAACGTCGCGACAACTCCAGTGACAACGATTGCCACGAACAGCAAGAAGAAAAGGTACCTGAAAAGTCTGTCCACAAATTCGCTCATTGCTTTGTATATTACCGCATCTTCCCACACGACGTCAAGTGCTCCGCGGAACCACCTTGTCGATGGTCGTTCGCACAGGCGGACAAGCAGTGGCAATGCAGAAGAATTTCCAGTTGGTGGAGGATGAGGGATTCGAACCCCCGACCTTGACCGTGTAAAGGTCCTGCTCTAACCAACTGAGCTAATC
>JAKSOX010000102.1 GCA_024405335.1 Kiritimatiellia bacterium | reverse complement strand
TCGATCGACGCGGCGTGGAACCTGAGCCGCGCGGTGAAGCACTGCAAGAACGTGGAGTCGATCTACCGCGAGTGCGACTTCATCACCATCCACGTGCCGGCGCTCGAGTCCACCAAGGGCATGATCAACGCCGAGGCGCTCGCGATGATGAAGAACGGCGTGATCGTCGTCAACGCCGCGCGCGACGCGCTGGTGAACGAGAAGGACATGCTGGCGGCGATCGAGGCGGGCAAGGTGCGCAAGTACGTGTCCGACTTCCCCAACGCCACCACGGCCGGCCAGAAGGGCTGCATCGTGATTCCGCACCTGGGCGCTTCCACGGAAGAGGCCGAGGACAACTGCGCGGTGATGGCGGTGAAGGAAATGCGCGACTTCCTCGAGAACGGCAACGTGGTCAACTCGGTGAACTACCCGGCGTGCTCGCTCGGTCCGTGCAACAAGCCCGGGCGCATCGCGATCTGCCACAAGAACGTGGCGAACATGATCGGCACGTTCACGGGCATCCTCGGCGCGGCGAAGGTGAACATCGACGCGATCGCGAACAAGAGCCGCGGCGAATTCGCCTACACGCTCATCGACGTGGATTCGCCGGTGCCGCCGGACGTGGTGGACGCGCTTTCCAAGAGCGAATCCGTCATCCGGGTGCGCGTGGTGAAATAACGTAAAGCGGGGGACCGCGTCGCGCATGGTGCGCTTCGCGGGCCCCGCAGAGCGGAAAAACATGGTCAAAACCCGGTCCCAAGTTCCGTCGAAGAAGAAAAAAGCCGCGCCCGCGAAAGCGGGCGGCGGATCCGGCTTCAGCTGGAACATGGAGATCGGCGGCGGCGGCGAGCCGGTGATGAAGCGCGCGGACGTGCTGCTTTTCACCGGCGAGCTCGCCGACCTTCTGGACGCGGGCATGACGCTCGGGCAGGCGCTTTCGTGCCTGGCGAACCAGGGCGAGGAAAACAGCGCGCAGCGCCGCATCGCCAAGGACCTGGCCGAACGGATCGCGAACGGCGAAAACTTTTCGGACGCCGTGGCCCGGCATCCCAAGACGTTCCCGCCGCTTTACGGCAACATGCTGCGCGCGGGCGAGGCGTCCGGCGCGATGACGGAAGTGCTGGGGCGGCTGGTGGAGCACTACGAACGCAACGACGCGATGACGTCCAAGATCAAGGGCGCGCTCGCGTATCCGTGCATCGTGCTCGGCTTCGGCGTGGCGGCGGTGGTGCTGATGCTCACGTGGATCATCCCCAAGTTCCAGAAGATGTTCGACGCGATGGGCACGAAACTGCCGGGGCCGACGTTGTTTCTGGTGGGGTTGAGCGAATTCCTGATTTCCTACGGCTGGCTGGTGGCGGTGGGGCTGGTGGCGGCGGTGGCGCTGTTCCTGAAATGGCGCAAGACGCCGCAGGGCCAGCTCGTGACGGACGGCTGGCTGCTGAAGATCCCGCTCGTGAAGGGCATCGTGGCGACGGGCGCCTATTCGTCGCTGGCGTTCACGCTCAAGACGCTGCTGACGAACGGCGTGAACGTGCTGAACGCCCTGCGGATCCTCGAATCGACGTGCGGCAACGCGATGATCGGGCAGGCGCTCGCCACGGCGCGCAAGCGCGTGACGGACGGCACTTCCATTTCCGGTCCGCTGGCGGCGAGCGGCGTGTTCCCGCGGATGATGACGGACATGCTCGCCGTGGGCGAGCAGGCCGGCAACCTGACTTCTTCGCTGGAACACATCGGCAAGCGCTACCAGAAGGACATGGACCGCAACATCTCGTCGTTGACGAACGCGCTCGGGCCGATTCTGATCGGCATGATCGCGGTGCCCGTGGGCTTCGTGATCTACGCCATCGTGAGCGCCGTGTTCGGCGTGTCGAACGGGCTGGGGTGAGGGGAGCCGGAAACTTGGATTTCGGGATAACGAAACAAGGGAGGAACGAATGAACAACCAAATCAGCAAAGAGGCGGTGCGCCGGGGCAAAGAGGGCTTCTCGCTCATCGAGCTCATCATCGCCGTGTCCATCTTGGCGATCCTGTCGGCGGTGGCCGTCACGAACGTCAAGAAGCACATCGACAAGACGAACAAGGTGGCGACGATGGAGACGATCCAGGCGATTTCGAGCGCGCTCACCACGTATTCGCTCGACCACGCCGGCAAGTATCCCGAATCGCTGAACGCGCTCGTCGAGGGCGACGACCCGGACATCAAGGGCGGCACGGACGCGCTGAACGACGCCTGGGCGCAGGAAATCAAGTACGAACGCCTCAAAAACGGCCGCGACTTCAAGTTGACGTCGGCCGGTCCGGACGGCGACTTCGGCACGGAAGACGACCTGACGAGCAAGTGATCGCCCGTGCGGGGCGGAGGTTGCCATGCGCCGCGGCTTCACGCTGATCGAATTGCTGGTGGTGGTGGCCGTGGTGGCGGCGATGCTCGGGGCGGCGGTTTTGAGCGTCTCCACGGGCACGCAGTCCGCGCGGCTCCGCAACGCCGTGCGCGGCGTGAAGCAGTTCGGCCGCCATGCGCGCGCCATGGCGCTGTTGCGCCAGGCGCCGTACGTGATGACCGTTTCCGAAGTGTGGAACGGTGGCGATTTCGTCAAATCGCGCATAGAAGTGAAGGGCACGGCGGCGACCTCGGGCGCCGCCCGCGGCGGCGGAACGATGAAGGACGTCACGGGCAAGTACGTGGGCGGGGAGGACGGCGGCGACGTCGAGACGGCGTCCTCGTTGGCGAATCTGGGCGAAGAGCCGAAGGAGTACGAAGGCGTCCGCATCAAGATCGAGATGCTGGCGGACGACGGCCGGTCGAAGCAACGCGAGCGGTCTGGCGTTTCGGTGTTCAGCAACGTCGATTTCCTGCGGGGCCTGGCGGCTCAGGCGCAACCCGCCGCCGAAGAAGGCGACAAGAATCCGGGCGGGTCCGAAGACGAGGCGCGCGAACCGGTTTCGGTCATCTACGAAACGAACGGCCGCTGCCGGCCCTATCTCGTGACCGTGTACGCGGACGGCCAGGACGAGGACAAGGGGCAGAAAATCCGGTTCGACCGTTTCGGCGGCGTGCACGAGGAGGAGGACAAGTGAATCCGCGCGCCGGATTTTCGCTGGTGGAGGTGCTGGTGGCGAGCGTGATTCTCGCCACGGGGCTGCTGGCCATTCTGGCGGCGATGACGCAGAGCCAGCGGCTCATGATGGCCTCCAAGCGTTTCGAGGACGCGCAGTACGTGTTCTGCCTGGGGGAAATGGCGCATCCCGTGCCGCCGCCGGAAAAGGTGACGGGCGATCCGCTGGACGACGAGCTGCTGAACGTCGAGGAAACGACGGTCGCGGAACTCGTCCGCGAACTCGAAAGCGACGGCAACCAGCGCCTCCATCTTTCGCGGGAGCGCGAACAGGAACTGGAGACGTACACGTTCACGCGGGAGGTGGACGAATACGAGGACTTCGACGGGCGGAGCGAGGAGGAAATCCTGGAGGCGAACGGCAAGCTGTACACGCTCCGCACGACGGTGCGCTGGGGCGGCAAACACTACGGCGCCAAACAGGAAGAGGACGTCACGGTGCGTTTGTGGAGGCGGAAATGAAGCGCGGGTTCACGCTGGTGGAGCTGCTGGCGGCGACGCTCATCATGGCCATCATGATGACGGCGGGCTTCTTCGCCTTCAACCAGGTGCTGCACGCCTGGCAGAAGGGCGAGCGCACGGTGACGCGGCTGCAGATGGCCGACTACGCCATCGCGCAGGTCGTGTCCGCGCTGCGCAGCGCCTACTATCCGACCACCGGCGCCGCCGACGCGAAATACGGGTTCATGCTTCTGGACGGGAACGACGGCGACGAAGAAGACAAATCGGACACCATCCAATGGACGAAGCTCGGTTCCGCGATCGTCGGCTCCGATTCCGAGCTTTCGGAGACGATCCACACGGTGCGGCTGTTCGTGCAGGACGAAACGCGGGATTCCCCGCGCGGCCTGTATTTCAAGGCGGGGGCGTTCGATTTGGTGGACGACGAAGAAGGCGAGGAGCGGAATTTCGACGACGACGACGAGGAAGACGGCTATCCGCCGGAGTTGATCGCGGAAGGATTCCAGGGCTTCAACTGCCGCGTGCTGGACAAAACGGAGCCGTTCAAACCGGACGGCAAGTGGAACTGGCAGGACGCATGGGACACGTCGAACTGCATTCCGCGCGCCGTGGAACTGACGTTTTTCCTGGAGCCCGCGACCGACCGCGACGAGCCGATCGTGGTGAAGCGGGTGGTGGAAATCCCGCTTTGGGACGTTTCGCAGAATCCCATATCCGCCACTTCGGACGGCAAGGACAAGAAGGAAGGCGGCCGGACGGGCGGCAGAGGCGGCGGCGCGCCGGGAGGCGGGCGGTGAGCGGCAAACGCGGCAGCGCATTGGTGCTGGCGATCTGGATCATCGCCGTGCTGTCCATTCTCGTGATGAACTTCGCGGGCGAGGCGCGCCTGACGGCGGGCGTGAATCTTTTCATCCGCGAGCGCGTGCACGTGTTCAATCTCACGGAAACCGGCCGCGCCATCGCGGAAGTCGTGATGCTCAACTACAAGAACGTCGCCGAGGCGTCCGAGGACGAAACGGAAGAGGATCTCGAAGAGGCGCTCGAGCAGAACCGCTGGCTCGAGGAGGAGCGCGACCTGAAAACCGGGCACTGCGTCATCGGCCCGGTGCCCGTGGACCATCTCAATCCCGACGCGGGCACGGTGACCGTGGAAATCACCACGAAGGAATCGAAGTTCAACATCAACACGCTTTACCAGGGCGGAGACCCCAACTACCGCGACATCTGGGAACTCATCCTGGAACAGACCGGCGTTCCCGAAGACGAGCGCGACCAGTTCATCGACCAGTGGAACGACTGGCGCGACAACGATTCCTCCAAGACGGGCGACGAGGGCGCGGAGGAGGAGGAGTACCGCGACTACGACGGCACTTCGAAAAACAAGATCGACCGCCTGGGCTACAAGCCGCGCAACAACGAAATCCCCGATTTGAAGGAACTCGCGAAAATCATCGCGTTCCGCGAGCACCCCGGCGTGCTCACCGGCGGCGTGTACGATCCGGAAGAAGACCGCGAACAGGACCAGATCCGCTGCACCAACGTGATCATGCGCGTGTTCGACGTGATCGGTTCGGGCAAAATCAACGTGAACACCGCGCCCAAGGAAGTGCTCAAAATCATTCCCGGCATCGGCGACGCAGAGGACGAAGAAGAGGCGGAAGCCATCGCGGCGTCGATTTGCGACATCAGGAACAAGGGAAACGCCGACCCCGACCGCCATTTCGCGCAGGACGACGACTACGGTCCGTTCAAGGACTGGAACGACCTCGTCACCCGCATGGAGCGGCTCGGAGGGTCGGAGACGATCGGGGAGGCGGCGCAGAACTACCTCATTTTCGCGCCGGAGACGTATTTCGAAGTCGCCATCACGGGCACGTCGCTCGGCATTTCCCACACCGTGAAGGGCGTCGCGATGGTGAAGGACGACAAGGTCGTGTATTTGCGTTGGCAGGAGGATCCGTAAATGCTCAAGCGGTTGCGGGTGCGGAATTTGGCGATCGTCGAGGAGTCCGAGGCGGATTTCGGCGGCGGTCTCACCGTGGTGACTGGCGAAACGGGCGCGGGCAAGAGCGTGTTCATGGGCGCGCTGGCGCTGGCGCTGGGCGCCCGCGCGGACGCGACGGACGTGCGCGACGGCGCGAAGGAAGCGCGCGTCGAGGCCGAGTTCGCCCTGGCCCCGGGCGACGAATCGACGGCCGCGGCGGCGGCCGTGCTGGAGGAGCAGGGGCTGCCGCCGTGCGAAGACGGTTCGCTGCTGGTGCGGCGCGTCATTTCCGCCGCGGGCGGTTCGCGCGTGTGGGTGAACGACGCCTCCGCCACCGTGCAGACGCTCAAGGCGCTGGGCGGCAAACTGGTGGGCGTGCACGGCCCGAACGACCATCTCGCGCTGGCGGACGAGTCCCACCAGCGGGAACTCCTGGACGCGTACGGCGCCACGCCGACGGAGCCCTACGCGCGGGCGTGGGGCGTTCTGGAGGGGCTGCGCGCGGAACGCGACGCGCTTTCGGCGGGCGACGACATGGACGAAGAGTGCGACCGCCTGCGCCATTCCGTTTCGGAAATCGACGCCGCCGGACTCGCCGAAGAGGACGAAACCGACCTGCCCGCGCGCCATGCCGCCGCCGCGCACGCGGCGGAGTTCGTGGAAGACGCGCGGCTGGCGACGGAAGCGCTGGGCGGCGACGAAGGGTCGGCGGCGAACGCGTTCGCCGCGGTGCGCGGCGCGTTCGCGCGCATGGCCAAGTACCATCCGACGGCGGAGGAGTGGGCGCGCACGCTCGACGCGCTCGCGGTGGAGACGCAGGAACTGTCGCGGACCGTGGACGACGCGGCGTCGCGCGCCGACGCGGACCCCGGCGCGTTCGCCGCGCTCGACGACCGGCTTTCGCTGGTGATGCGGCTCAAGCGCAAATACCGCTGCGCGACGGTGGGGGAACTGCTGGCGCTGCGCGACAAGCGCGCCGCCCGGCTGGCGGACCTGGAGGGCCGCGACGCGAAAATCGCCGAGCTCGACGCGCGGATCGCCGCCGCGGAGGGCGAAGTCGCCAAGACGGGCGGCGCGTTGAGCGCGGCCCGCAAAAAGGCGGGCGACAAGCTGGCCCGGCACGTCACGAAGGAACTGCACGGACTGGGCTTCCTGCAGGCGGGCTTTTCGGTGGCGCTCGAAGCGCGGGAGGCGGACGCATCAGGACTCGACCGCGTGGTCTGGTTCTTCGAGCCGAACCCGGGCGAAAGCGCGCGGCCGCTGGCGGCCATCGCGTCTTCCGGCGAAATCGCGCGCGTGATGCTGGCGGTGCAGGCCGTGCTGGCCGAACACGCGTCGCTGCCGGTGATGGTGTTCGACGAAATCGACTCGAACGTGGGCGGCGAAACGGGGCGCGCCGTGGGGCTGAAGCTCCGCGCGGTGGCGCGGCACCGGCAGGTGGTGGCCATCACACATCTGCCGCAGACGGCCGCGCACGGCGCGCGGCACTTCGTGGTGTCCAAAACCGTGTCCGGCGGGCGGACGCGCAGCGCGATCCGCGAAGTTTCCGGCGAGGCGCGCGCGGCGGAAATCGCGCGCATGCTGGGCGGCGCGGGCGACGTGGTGCGCCGCCATGCGGAAGAACTGCTCGCGGAAGCGGCGCGCTGACGCGGATTCGG
>JAKSOX010000101.1 GCA_024405335.1 Kiritimatiellia bacterium | reverse complement strand
CGCCACTTCGCCTGGAGCGCCGCCTTGCAGGTGGCGGGCGAATCGTTGCCTTCGGCGTTCTTGACGGGCGCGAACTCGTCCGCGGAATCGAACGCGAGAAACGCGGTGCGTTTGGCGTCGGAAAGAATGTCGAAGATGAACTTCTCGAACTTCCAGCCGTTCGGTTCGGTCGCCTTCACCACGGCGCCATTCTCGTCCACGCGCGCGATTTTCTTGTGCGCCAGATGCAGCGGCATCGCCTTGGCGGCTTCGCGCTCGAGGAACGCGCGGTCGAACACGTGGATCGCCGGCGAACCGAAGAGGAAGTAGAGTCGCCCGTCCTTGCCCTTGCGCAGGCACTGTTCTTCCGTCATTTCCGTGTATTCGACCATCTTGCACGTCTTGCCGAACATCATCGGCATGCCCACCTTCTCGAACGGGTCGCGCTTGGCGCAGAGCTTGAGCGTGTAGTCGCTCGCCTGAAGCACGTGGTAGCCCACGAACGCTTCGTCCGCGACGTCCACGAGGGGGTTGTCGACCTGGAAGAAGAACACGTCGCGGATGCCGCGCTTTTTCATGTCGGCGAGCGCGCCGGACGCCTTGAGCGCCGCCAGGAGGCCGCCGTGGCCGTCCGGGCTCATGAACACGTGGTCGGGACGGTCGAGGATGATTTCGCCGTCGTCCGTCATGCCCGGCCACATGCCCTGGGTGAAGAAGAACACGTTCTTGGGGTCGAGGCCGAACCAGTCGTGTCCCTTGAAGCACGCGACCGTGGCGGCGTTGTTCGCTTCGGACGTCATCACGTAGAACGGCACGCTCTTGCCGTACTTGAGCGTCTTGGCGAGCACCTTGCGGGCGTGGAAATAAAAGAGCGGCATGTCGCTCGCGGGACCGATCGGATAGGCGCCCTTCGGGCCTTCGAAACCGAGGCGGGAACCCTGTCCGCCGGCGACGAGCAGCACGGCCACGCGGCCGGCCTTGAGTTCCTTTTCGCCGGCGGCGATCGCTTCGGCGAGCTTGGCGCCGCTCAACTCGGCGACTTTCGGCGCCTTGGGCGCGGGACCTTTCGCGGCGGCGGTCGCCGCGCCGGCGAACTTCGGCAGCATCGCCTTGCAGCGCGCCAGTTCCGCGAAGTCGATGGCGGCGATCTGCTTGAGCAGCGAGGCGCGGGAGGCCTTGCCGAGTTTTCCCCAGAAGCGGAGTACGTGCCCCTGCCCGTTTTTCTCCAGAATTTTCTTTGCGGCTTCGTACGTCATGGTCGTGTTCCTTCTTGGCTTGGTTTCGTTTTCAAGCTTCAAACTTCGGACTTCTCCTGAAAATCCCTTCGCGCGGTTCGTCTTCCGGCGGTATCGTCAGCGGCGCGAGCGGCGCGTCGTCGGCCGGAAGCGTTTTCCAGGCGGCGGCGTGGATCGGCAACCCCTGCGCGCGGAACTTCGTTTCGAATTCGGTCCATTCCTCGGGTCCGCGCGCGCACGGCTCGGCACGGCGGAAACGGACGGGGTCGGCGGCGAAGCACGCCTCCACCCAATGGAAATATTCTTCGTGGTCGGTGGCGAACTGCAAAGTGCCGCCGATCTGCAGGCGCTTCCACAGCGCCTTGAGGAAAATCGGGCCGAACAGCCGATGCGAATGGTGGCGGCGTTTCGGCCACGGATCCGGGAAGAACACGTACACCGTGCGCGCGTGGTGCGCGGGCAACAGATACCAAAAAGTGTAGAGCGCCTCGAGCCGCAACACGCGCGCGTTTTCAAGCCCGAGGCGCGCGCACTTGCCGGCGAAGGACTCGACGCGCCCGAGCATCCGTTCGATGCCCAGGAAGTCGCAGTCGGGATTGCGCTTCGCGCGGTGTGCGAGGAAGCGCCCCTTTCCGCAGCCCACCTCGATTTCGAGCGGGCGCGTCAAATCCACCGGAAGCGGAACGCAAGGATCCGCCACGCGGAGGATGAACCTGGAAACGTCGTTTTCCATTTTCACCTCGCCATGGCGGACCGCTCGCTGCCCAGACGGCCGGCTTACACGCCCAGCTCCTCTGCGTCCTCGGCGTCGGCCGCCGCCTCGCTGGCCTCCTCGGCGACGAGGTCGACCGAATCGGCGTTGCCGCTGAGCGGGAACGGCTCCTCGTCCTCGTCGTCCGCATCGTTCGGAATCGGACCGTAGGCCTTCTCGATCTTCGCGCGGGCCTCGGCGCGGAGCTTTTCCATTTCCTCGTCGGAAATGGGTTCGCACAGAGGCACCAGCTTGAGGTAGCGGTGGAGCGGGAAGCCCGTGCCGCCAGGAATGAGGTGGCCGAGAATCACGTTCTCCTTGAAGCCGCGGAGTTCGTCGACGCGCCCCATGGTGGAAGATTCGGTCAAGACGCGCGTGGTGTCCTGGAAGGACGCGGCGGAAATGAACGAGTCGGTTTCGAGGGCGGCCTTCGTGATGCCGAGAAGCGCGGGACGCGCTTCCGCCGGACGACGGCCTTCCATCATCATCTTCTCGTTCACGGCCAGGAACGTCTGACGCGTGACCTGGTCGCCGTACAGGAAGTCGGTGTCGCCCGGCTGCGTGATGCAGACCTTGCGGAGCATCTGGCGCACGATGATTTCGATGTGCTTGTCGTTGATTTCCACGCCCTGCAGACGGTACACCTGCTGGACTTCGTTGACGAGGTACTTTTCGAGTTCCTGCGGGCCGGAAACCTCGAGGATTTCCTGCGGGATGATCGGACCTTCGGTGAGCTGCTGTCCCTTGTGGACGCGGTCGCCCTTGAACACGACGATCTGCTTGCCCATCGGGATGAGATGCTCTTCGACTTGGCCGGTCACGTCGTCCTTCACGAGCAGAGCGCGCTTGCCGCGCACGTTTTCGCCGAAGTCGACCACGCCCTCGATCTTGGAGATTTCGGCGGCGTTCTTGGGCATGCGCGCCTCGAACAGCTCGGCCACGCGCGGCAAGCCGCCCGTGATGTCGCGGGTTTTCGCCTCTTCGCGCGGAGTCTTCGCGAGCAACATGCCAGGGGAAACCTTCATGCCTTCGCGCACCATCACGATGGCGCCCGTGGGAATGTCGTGGCTGTCGAGGATCTTGTTCTTCTCGCCGCCTTCCTTGCCGCGGATGACGATGCGCGGATGGAGGTTGGACTCCTTCGTGTCGAGCACCACGAGCGTCTTCGCGCCGGTGGCGCGGTCGGTCTCGCTCTTGACGGAAACGTCCTCCTCGAAATCCTCGAACTCGACCGTGCCCTGCGCCTCGGAAAGAACCGGCACGGAGTGCGGATCCCACTGGGCGACCTTCTGGTCCTTCTTGACGGTCGCGCCGTCCTCGATGAGGAGCACCGTGCCCATTTGGAGCTGATACGTGTCCTTCGAGCCGTCCTTGGCCACGATTTCGAGCGAACCGTTCTTGTTGAGCACCACTTCGCGGCCGTCGTCGTTGCGCACGCGGCGCACGTCGACGAACTTCGCGACGCCGTCGGCTTTGACCTTGATTTCCGGGACCTTGGCGGTCATGGAGGCCGTGCCGCCGATGTGGAACGTGCGCATCGTCAGCTGCGTGCCGGGTTCGCCGATGGACTGCGCGGCGATGATGCCCACGGCGGTGCCGATCTCCACCTGCTTGCCGGTGGAAAGGTCGCGGCCGTAGCACTTCGCGCACATGCCGTGTTCGGCGTCGCAGGTGAGGCCCGAGCGGATCCAGATCTTTTCGATGCCGCACTTGCCGATGCGGGCGCACGCGGCTTCGTCGATGATTTCGTTCGCGGGAACGATCACCTCGCCGGTCTTGGGGTCTTCGACCGCGTAGAGCGCGGTGCGGCCCAGAACGCGGCTGGCGAGCGACGCCTTGACTTCGTCGCCCTCGACGATCGCCTCGACCTCGATGCCGTTGACGGTGTTGCAGTCCTCCTGCGTGATGATCACGTCCTGCGACACGTCCACGAGCTTGCGCGTGAGGTAGCCGGCGTCGGCCGTCTTGAGGGCCGTGTCGGCGAGGCCCTTGCGGGCGCCGTGGGAGGAAATGAAGTACTCGAGCACCGAGAGCCCTTCGCGGAAGGACGCGGTGATCGGGCGTTCGATGATGTTGCCGGACGGGTCGGCCATGAGGCCGCGCATGCCGGCGAGCTGGCGGATCTGGAGCTTCGAACCGCGGGCCTTCGAGTCGACCATCATGAAAATCGGGTTCAGTTCGGTCGGGTTCGGATTCTCGGGCGAAATGTTCTTGTCGATCGTCGTGTAGAGTTCGTTGCCCACCTTTTCGGTGGCCGCGGACCACACGTCGACGATCTTGTTGTGGCGCTCGCCGCCCGTGATGATGCCCTGCTGGAACTGGCCTTCGATCTTCGCCACTTCGGCCGCGCTCTTGGCGATCACGGCGTCCTTCTCGGCCGGGCGGATCATGTCCTTGAGGCCCATGGACGCGCCGGAAACCGTCACGTAGTTGTAGCCGAGGTTCTTGAGCGCGTCGATCAGCTTCACGGTGGCGTCGTGTCCGGCCACGCGGTGGCAGTCGAGAATCAACTTGCCGATGGTGGACTTCGTGACCTTGTCGTTGAAGAAGCCCATCTCCTTCGGAAAAACGCCGTTGAAGATCACGCGGCCCGCGGTCGTTTCGATCGTGCGGGGGGCGGGATCGCCGTGCGGACGTTTGGGAAGCGGATTGCCGAGGTCGTCCACGAGCTTGTCGCTGCCGAAGTCCGGATTGCGGAAACGGATGCGGCTGTGGTAGCTGATCGCCTTCTCGGCGATGCCGAACTCGACTTCGGCGAGATCGTTGAAGAGCGGCAGGTGTTCGCCGGTGGCGGGAACCTGGCCCGCGAGCTTTTCCGCGAGCTTGTCCTGCTGGCCGGCCGTCGTGAGGAAGTAGATGCCCAGGCACACGTCCTGCGTGGGCGTCATCACGGACTTGCCCGAAGCCGGGGAGAAAATCGACGTGGACGCCAGCATCATCAGGCGCGATTCCATCTGCGCTTCGACCGAAAGCGGCACGTGCACGGCCATCTGGTCGCCGTCGAAGTCGGCGTTGAACGGCGTGCACACCATCGGGTGCAGGCGGATGGCCTTGCCTTCCACGAGCACGGGTTCGAACGCCTGGATGGACAGGCGGTGGAGCGTCGGGGCGCGGTTGAGGAACACGGTCTTGTCCTTGATCACTTCGTCGAGGACGTCCCACACCTCCGGCACCTGGTGCTCGATCATTTTGCGCGCCGTGCGCACGGTCTGGCACTTGCCCTGGTCCTTGAGCGAGCGGATGATGAACGGCTCGAAAAGACGCAGCGCCATCTCCTTCGGCAGACCGCACTGCGGGAACTTGAGCTCGGGGCCCACCACGATCACGGAACGGCCGGAGTAGTCGACGCGCTTGCCGAGGAGATTCTGGCGGAAACGGCCGGTCTTGCCCTTCAGGATTTCCGCGAGGGACTTGAGCGGGCGGTTGCCGGGACCCGTCACCGCGCGGCCGTGGCGGCCGTTGTCGAACACCGCGTCCACCGCTTCCTGGAGCATGCGCTTTTCGTTGCGGATGATCACGTCCGGCGTCTTGAGCGCGAGCAGATTCTTCAGGCGGTTGTTGCGGTTGATCACGCGGCGGTACAGGTCGTTCAGGTCGGAGGTGGCGAACCGGCCGCCTTCCAGCGGAACGAGAGGACGCAGTTCCGGCGGAATGACGGGCAGCACGTCGAGAATCATCCACTCGGGCTTGCCGCCCGAAGACCGGAACCCTTCCACCACCTTCATGCGCTTCGCGATTTTCTTGCGGTTCTGCTTGGAGCGTGTGTTCTCCATCTGCTCCTCGAGCTCGCGCATGAGCTTGTTGAGATCGAGCTTGAGCAGCATCTTGCGGATCGCCTCGGCGCCCATCTCGGCCTTGAAATCGTCGCCGTACTTGGCCTCGGCGTCGACCTTTTCCTGGTCGGTCAGCGTCTGGCCTTCCTGCAGGGACGTGGCGCCCGGCTCGATGACGATCCAATCCTGGTAGTAGAGAATGCGCTCGAGCGCCGTCGCCGTCATGTCGAGCAGAAGCCCGAGGCGGCTCGGATTGCACTTGAAGAACCAAATGTGGCTCACGGGCACCGCGAGTTCGATGTGCCCCATGCGCTGGCGGCGCACCGCGGCGAGGGTCACTTCGACGCCGCAGCGGTCGCACACCATGCCCTTGTTCTTGATGCGCTTGTACTTGCCGCAGGCGCATTCCCAGTCGTGCGTGGGTCCGAAGATTTTCTCGCAGAAGAGGCCGTCCTTCTCAGGACGGTAGCTGCGGTAGTTGATCGTTTCGGGATTCTTGACTTCGCCGTGGCTCCAGCTGCGGATCGTCTCGGGCGAGGCAAGCTGGACCTTGACCGCGTCGTAGTGGACGGACGCGGAATACTGGCCGCCGAAGACGTCGCTCGTGTTGTAGGGATTCATGTGGTTTTTCCTCCTGGAACGAGATTAAAGATTCGTGCCGCCGAGCAGCGAACCGACGGGATCCGCGACCGGAACCGTGGGCACCGGGGCGGGTTGCTGCCTGACGATCGTGTTGGTGCCGGAACGCGGCGCTTTCTCGGCGTCGCCGCCCAGAAGCTGCATGTCGAGGCACAGGCCGCGCAGTTCGTGGATGAGCACCGAGAAGGACTCCGGCATGCCCGAATCGAGCACGTTGTTGCCCTTCACGATCGATTCGTAGATGCGGGTGCGGCCCTGGACGTCGTCGGACTTGACGGTGAGAAGTTCCTGCAGCGCGTACGCCACGCCGTAGGCCTCGAGCGCCCACACTTCCATTTCGCCCATGCGCTGTCCGCCCATCTGCGCCTTGCCGCCCAGGGGCTGCTGCGTCACGAGCGAATACGGCCCGATCGAACGCGCGTGGATCTTGTCCGTCACGAGGTGGTGGAGTTTGAGCATGTAGATCACGCCCACCACGACGCGCTGGGCGAACGGCTCGCCGGTCATGCCGTCGTAAAGCACGGTCTTGCCGTCGGGGTTGATCCAGGCGACGGAACCCTCCTGCTTCTCCTGCGCGACGCGCGCCTTGGCGAGGTATTCGTCGATCTCGGATTCCTGGACGCCGTCGAACACGGGCGTCGCCGCATGGAAATTCAACAGACGGCACGCAAGCCCGAGATAGGTTTCGAACAACTGCCCGAGGTTCATGCGCGAAGGCACGCCCAACGGATTCAGCACGATGTCCACGGGCGTGCCGTCCGGCAGGAACGGCATGTCGCAGCTCGGCAGAATGCGGGAAATGCAGCCCTTGTTGCCGTGGCGGCCGGCCATCTTGTCGCCGACGGAAAGGTTCTTCTTGTCCACGAGGTAGACGCGCACGGACTTCACCACCGTGCCTT
>JAKSOX010000100.1 GCA_024405335.1 Kiritimatiellia bacterium | reverse complement strand
GCTACACGCTCCTCGGCGGGTACATGGCGGTGTGCTGGACGGACTTCATCCAGGGTTCGCTCATGTTCGTCGCGATCGTGCTGGTGCCGGCGATCGTCGTTTGCAACGCGGGCGGCTTCGCGTCGACGGTGGACGCGCTGAACGAGATCAATCCCTACCTGCAGTCGCTTTTCACGAATGCTTCGACCGCGAAGGCGGCTGGCTTCATTGGGCTCGCCTCGTGCATGGCGTGGGGGCTCGGCTACTTCGGCATGCCGCACATCCTGGTGCGTTTCATGTCCATCAACAATCCGGCGGAAGTGAAGGGGTCCCGCCGCATCGCGATGAGCTGGGTCACGATTTCGCTCGGCGCGGCGACGGTGATCGGTCTCGTCTTCCACCTCTACCTGAAGCAGAAGGGCCTGACGCTCGCGGACGTCGGCAACGACCCAGAGAAGATGTTCATGGTGATGATCAACGGCATCTTCAACGGCGGGTTCTTCGCGCGCGTCTTCGCGGGCATCCTCCTGTCGGCGATCATGGCGGCGATCATGTCCACGGCCGACAGCCAGCTGCTGGTCTCGGCATCGAGTTTCTCGAACGACCTCTACAAGATCGTCTTCCGCAAGCAGGCGTCGAACAGGGAGCTCATCTCCGTGTCCCGTCTCGCGGTAGGCGCGGTGGCGCTTGCGGCGATCTTCATGGCGATGAACACGCAGAGCGAGTTCTTCAAGGTGGTGATGAAGATGGTGTCCTTCGCCTGGGCCGGTTTCGGCGCGGCGTTCGGTCCGCTCATCCTCCTCGCGCTCTTCTGGAAGCGCACGAACCTCGCGGGCGCGGTCGCCGGCATGGTGGTCGGCGCGGCGACGTGCTTCTTCTGGAAGTTCTCCTCGTTCGCCGATGCCGCCCGCGCGGCGTCGCCAGACTCGATCTTCAACCTCTACGAGTTGGCTCCCGGTTTCCTCTTCGCGTTCGTGGCAACGGTCGTCGTGTCGCTCTTGACGAAGAAGCCGTCCGACGAAATGCTCGCGGAATTCGACAAAGTCCGCGCAGAATGACCGGGGTGTCGCATTGAGGCGCGTTTTCGCAGCATTGTTCTTCGCCGTTCCCCTGTGGGGAGCGGCGGCGAACTTTGTGCCGAAGATGCACCTCGCCGTCGAGCCGGACAAAATCGTGCTCACGGAAACGGCCACGGCCGTCGTTTCGTTCGACTTGCCCGGTCGACTGGTCGGTCGGCCGTCGTTCGCCGCCGATTTCATCGAACGCGGCACGTCCATTCCGCTTTCCGACGAAGTGGTGCGCGTGGACGGCGCGAATCGCGTCCGCTACGTCGCGCGCATTCCGTTCACGCCGAAGGAGCCGGGGCGCGTCGTGGTGGGGCCCGTCACCGTGGGCTTGCCCGTGCGCGGCGACGTCTTTTCGTTTTTCGAGCACCGCGAGCAGCGCTTCCGCACGGGGGCCGTTCCCCTGTACGTGTACGCGCCGCCGGAAAAGGACGCGCCCGCCAACTACGTGGGCGCCATTTCGTCCAATCTCGTGCTGACGGCGGCGTTGGACGCGCACGTGTGCACGGCGGGCGACCCGTTGGTGCTTTCGGTGGAGGTGTCCGGCGTGACGGACGTCGCGCGCGTTCGCGCGCCGGAGTTTGCGTCCCGCTTCCGCGGCACGCCGTTCAAGCTCGACGCCGCGTCGCTCAAGACGGAAACGCGCGAAAACGGCAAGCGCTTCACCTGGCGCGTCCGCGCGCTAGAGGCCGGGACGGTCGAGTTTCCGTCGCTGGCGGTGTCGTATTTCGACGTTCCGTCGCGAGCGTTCCGCGAAGTGCGCACGGAGGCGATTCCCGTGCAGATCAAGGCCGGCGCCCAGGTGGCGCTCGGCAGCGGAGACGCGGGCGACGCGGAGGACGACGCGATGCCGATGCCGGACGGCATCGACCTCGATTTCCAGTTTTTGGATCAGGATGGCGGCTTCACGCTCCAGCGGGCGTTCGCCAAAGCGACTTCTGCCGCGCGGGACGAGGATTTCGCGGCGGCGGCGGACGCCTACCGCGATTATCTGGACCAGTTGGACCGCCGCGTTTCTGGCGGCATGGGCTTTTGGCGCCAGGTCGTGATGCGGCGCGACGCGGAAACGTTCGGGCGGCACTACGCGAATCTCGGGGCGTTGGAGACGCTGGCGAACCGCCCCGTGGCGGCGGTGCGCGCTTTTTCGCGCGCTGAATGGTTCACCGGCTCCACGCCGTCTACGACGCGCGGTTTGCGAGCGGCGCACGCGCGGCTCAAGAACGATCCGCGCGCCGATTTGCCGCCGGCGCGGATGGTGGCGGCGTTTTGGTTCAAATGGGCGTTTCCCGGGCGCGTGGCGTCCCTGCTGGGCGCGCTGTTGGCCGTGGCGCTGTTCTTCTGGCTGGCGCTCAAGGCCGGCCGTCGCCTGGCCGGGTTCGCCGCGGTCGCGTCGGCCGCGCTGGCCGCCTCGGCCGCCGGCACGGTGCGCCTCGACCCCGCCGCCGTCGCCGTCGGGCAGCCGGCCGCGTTCGTGTTCACGTTCCTCGCCGGACAGGGCGAAGCGGTGGAGTCGCTTCAGTTCGGTGGCTTGCCGGAGCAGGGCGACGGCGTCGAGTACGGTTCATTCCAAACGCTCACCAACAACGCGTTCCGCCTGCCCGTGCGCTTCCTCAAGCCCTACTCCGGCACGCTGAACGTGTTCGCGCAGGGCATGAAGACGACGCGCCGCGGCGGCGCCAACTCGTTTTTCAGCAGTTCGCACAACTTCGCCGAGCGTTTCCCGCCCTTGAGGGTGGACGTGCGCCCCCTGCCCGCCGAAGGCCGCCCCGCCGATTTCTCCGGCGCCGTCGGCACGCGCTTCCGCCTGGTCCAGCGCGTCGACCCCGAGCGCGTCCATCCCGGGGATCTCGTCACGATCACCTACCGTTTGAATTTCGACGGCTACTTTCCCACCAACGCCGCGCCGCGGCTTTCCGGCGCGTCCGACGCGCTCAAACTGTACGAAATCAAGGAAACGGCGCGCACGCGCACGTCCGTGACGTGGACGCAGATGGCGGTGCCGCAGACGCCCGCCGCCGTCCTCGCGCCCGCCGCGGAGCTGGATTGGTACGACCTGGCGGCGAAGCGGTACGCGGTGGCGTCGGCGCGCGCGCGCCGGTTGCAGTTCGTGTCGGCGACGGCGGCTTCCACGCAAAACGACGTGGTGGTGGTGGACGGCACGCAGGACGCTTCGCCGTCGGCGGCGGACGGCGGACGCGCGGTGGTGCTGCGCTTCGCGCCTTCGGAAGCGTCGCCAGTGGTGGCCACGCTTCCGGCGGAGACGCCGCTTGAGGAATTGCACCGCACGGACCGCGGCTGGCGCCGCGTGTCGGCCCCTTCGGCGTGCGGATGGACGAAAATCGAACGACAATCGGGTGAACGATGAAAAAAGCTGGAGTGTTGGCAGGTTTATTTTTGGCGGGGTGCGCAAC
The DNA here is from genome assembly GCA_024405335.1 of Kiritimatiellia bacterium. Taxonomy (GTDB): domain Bacteria; phylum Verrucomicrobiota; class Kiritimatiellia; order RFP12; family UBA1067; genus UBA1731. The sequence continues at coordinate 3,876 of JAKSOX010000100.1, read as the reverse complement.
GGTCGAGCCGGGCGCCGTCGGGCGGGTCGATCTGTTCAACGGCAAGGACCTCGCCGGGTGGACCGCCGTCGTCGACCACGACGCCACTGGCGGTTACGCCGCGCCGGAGCCGACATGGGCCGTGGTGGACGGCGCGATCCGCACCACGGGCACGCCGTTCGGCTATCTGCGCACGAAGCGGACTGATTTCGCCGACGGCAAACTGCACGTGGAATACCGTTGGTGGCGCAAGACGGAAAAGCCGAATTCCGGCGTGTTCGTGCGCATCGGCGCGGAACACGGCACCTTCCTGCCCACGTGCCACGAAAACCAGCTTTGCCTCGGTTCCGCCGGGGACGTGCTCGGACTCGCCGGGGCGCCGATTGCGGGTTGCGCGGCGGGCGGCGCGTTCACGCCCGAAAAGCCGCTTTCGGGCATCAGCCGGGCGGCGAAGAAGGCCGAATCTTCGGAAAAGCCGTTCGGCGAATGGAACGTGCTGGAGGTCGAACTCGACGGCGACGTGCTCGTGAACCGCGTCAACGGAGTGGAACAGAACCGCGTGAAGGGCGTCGCCAACCGCCGGGGCGCCATCGCGCTCCAGTCCGAAGGCGGCGCCGTCGAATTCAGGAACGCATGGTTCGAGGAGATGAAGAAATGACGAACGCTTTTTTGCTTTTCGCGGCGGCTGCGCAGATGGCCACCACGTGGTGCGAGAAGAGCGTGCCGGCGGATGCGTGGACGGAATATCCGCGGCCGCAGATGGTGCGCGAAAACTGGACGAACCTGAACGGCACGTGGGACTACGCGCTCGTCACGAACAACGCCGCGGGCATCCCCGTGACGCACGCGACGGGGAAAATCCGCGTGCCGTATTGCTTCGAGAGTCCGCTTTCCGGCGTGGGACGGCTCGTCACCGCGGCCGACCGCATGATCTACCGGCGCATGGTGGACTTGCATCCGAAGGCCGGCCGGCGACTGCTGCTCAACTTCGAGGCCGTGGACTATTCCGCGCAGGTGTTCCTGAACGGCGTGGAGGCGACGGACGTGCCGCACGAGGGCGGCAATCTGCCGTTCACGGTGGACTTGACGCCCTTCGCGAAGGAGGGCTCCAACGCGCTTGAAGTGCGCGTGTGGGACCCCACCGACTCGCAGTACGGCGGGCGCGGCAAACAAAGCGCGGCGCCGGGCGGCTGCTTCTACACGCGCGTTTCCGGCATCTGGCAGACGGTGTGGCTCGAAGACGTGCCCGACGAACACGTGACGGCGTTCGCGGTGGACGCGGATCTCGACGCGGCGACGGCCACCTTCCGCGTGGAAAGCTCCAAATCGCGCGAGGCGGCGGCGGAAATCGTCGTCACCGACGCGGGCAGGGAAATCGCGCGCGGCGTCGCCGGAAAGCCGATCAAAATCCCCGGCGCGCTCAAGCTCTGGACGCCAGACGCACCGCACCTCTACGGCTACGAGATGCGCCTGGGGGCGGACCGGACCACGGGCTACTTCGCGATGCGCAAGGCGTCCACGGTGGAGGACCGCAACGGCGACCGCCGCTTCGCCCTGAACGACGAGGTGTTCTATCCGCTCGCCACCCTCGACCAGGGCTGGTGGCCGGACGGCCTCCTGACGCCGCCGTGCGAGGCCGCGATGAAGCACGACATCCTCACGCTCAAGGCGTGCGGGTTCAACGCGATGCGCAAACACATCAAGGTGGAGCCGCGCCGCTACTACTACCTGTGCGACGTGCTCGGCATGGCCGTGCTGCAGGACCTGCCCTGCGGTTTCCGGTCCAACGCCTACGACGACCAGGAATTCGCGCGCCTACGCTACGGTTTCTCGCGCCAGGAGATGAAGGACATGATCGACCACCTGCGCAACGCGCCGTGCGTCCTGATGTGGATTCCCTACAACGAGGGCTGGGGACAGCCGGGCGCGGCGCTCACGCGCGAGATGTTGCGTTGGGTGAAGCGCTACGACCCCTCGCGGCTCGTGAACGGTCCTTCGGGCTGGAACGACTGGGAAGGCGGCGCGCGGTTCAAGGACGTCGCCAAGGGCTGGGAGTCGGGATTCGTCCAGGGTCCGCGCGATTTCGACGCCGACCGCAAACCGAGTTCCGACAGCGTGGACATGCACAAGTACCCAGGGCCGGCGATGCCGGGCGCGGGCGGCGGACGCGTGAGTTTTCTGGGCGAATACGGCGGACTCGGGCTCAAGATCCCCGGACACCTGTGGAACGAATCCGGCAGCTGGGGCTACGCCGGCACGGGCAAGGTCACGAGCCGCGACGAGACGCAGGCGCACTACCTGAAGCTGCTCGACGGCGTGCGCGACCTCGTCACGCACGGTCTCGCCGGCAGCGTGTACACGCAAACGACGGACGTGGAAACCGAAATCAACGGCATCATGACCTACGACCGCAAAGTGCTCAAGTTCGACGCCGCGGCGCTCAAGCAGGCGCACGGCAAGGTGCTGGCGACTTCGTGGGACCTCGGACGCAAGGGCTGGAGCCCGTCCGCGGACGGCACGGTGGAGGCGGCCGGCGCGGGCACGTACCGGATGTACGTCAAGACGGCGGCGCTCAAGGCGGGCAATCCCAAGGTGGACGGCAAGGAGATCGCGCCCGCGGCGCGCGAGCGCGACGCCGCGCGCACGTGGACCTTCTGCGGCGACGTGCCGTTCGCCGGCAAAACGGCCAAAGTGGCGTTCTCCGATCCCGCGGGCGTCGTGTTCATGCCAGCGGGAGACCCGATGCGTCCGCCGGAAGCGCGGGTGCAACGAGACTTTTATGCAGAGTCAATGAGGTGATGCTCGGTCTCATGCCGCGCACTCGACCTGCGACAGGCCTTTGACGAGATGGCCGAAGAACTCCTCGAGGCGGTTTGACCTGCATTCGCGCGTCTCGTCCTTGCCGATTCTGTCCATGAGGTCCTTCCAGATGCAGGCGAGGACATCCTGGACCTTGTCCGCCTTGCTGCGTTCTGATCAGTAGCGGCGGCGCTACTTCCACTCCTTTGCCCCCTCCTTGATTCCAGGGTTGAGCATCTGCGGCTTGGGGTATTCGAGCGCGTGATAGGCGTCGAGTATTTCGACTGCGAACGGAAGTCGCTTTCGTGAATCGAATGGAGCCACTTTCCTCCGTCGGTGATGCACAGGACCGTTTCCGGCGATGCGGCGAACCTCCTGACGAACTCGTTCCGCAGGTACTTGCCGAACTTCTCGCAACATACGTAGGGGCTGTCCATAAAATCATGAATCGCAAAAATCCGTACGCAAAAATCCCATGCCGGATTTTGAAATCGGTTCTGTTGACTATCCGGCAGACGGCGAGTATACTTTCGGCCATGAAAGGAAATTTGGCCACCATGCATTTCTGCAGAGCGAGGTTTTCGGGTGTCGTGGCGGCGGCCGCGGCGGTGCTTTTGGGCGTTGCGCTTCGGGCGGACGTTCCGCGCGTCATCATCGACACGGATATCGGATCGAGCATGGACGATCTCTTCGCGATCGACATCGCGGCGCGGATGCACAAGCAAGGCAAACTCGAGCTGATGGCGGTGATGATGGACCGTCCCGACAAGAGCGATGCGGCCAAGGAGGGCGAGTTCCTGAAGTTCGCGGACCGCCACCTCGCCACGCTCGGACTCGGCGATCTGCCGCTCGGCACGTCGATGCCGCTGTCGGAAGACCGCCTGCCGCAGACCGTGTTCAATCCCTATTGGACGCTCATCCATTCGAACAACGTCGCCGGGGCGGGACTGCCGATGCCGACGAACCGCACGGACGCGCAGATCGGCGCACTCACGAACGCCGTCACCCTTTACCGGCGGCTTCTCAAGGACGCACCGCCCAATTCGGTCGTCATCTGTTCGCTCGGCTTTCTCCAGAACCTCAAGGCGTTGATGGATT
>JAKSOX010000010.1 GCA_024405335.1 Kiritimatiellia bacterium | reverse complement strand
ACATGCGCGCCGTGAGGATCTCCTTGCTCGTCGGACGGGCCTCGCGCTTGAAGAAGCCGCCCGGGAACTTGCCGGCGGCGTAGAACTTCTCGCGGTACTCGCACTGCAGCGGGAAGAAGTCGATTCCTTCCCGGGGCGTGTCGGTGTTGGTCACCGCCGTGAAGACGGTGTTGTCGCCGTACGAAACGGCGACGGCTCCGGCGGCTTGCTGCGCCAGGAGACCGGTCTCGATCACGAGGTCCGTCCCCGCGATGTCGACCTTGAACTGCTTTGCACCTTCCATTGGTGTTTTTTCTTTCTTTTCTGGTTGTCGTTGGCAAATTAACGACGGAGCCCGAGCTTCTTGATGAGGTCCTTGTACTTGGCCTCGTCTTCGCGCTTGAGGTAGTCGAGCAGATTGCGGCGGTTGTTCACCATGCGGAGCAGGCCGTAGCGGGAGCTGTGGTCTTTCTTGTTCTGCTTGAGGTGCTCGGTGAGCGCCTGGATTTTCTTGGTGAGCGTCGCGATCTGGACCTCGGAGGAACCCGTGTCACGGTCATGGCGCTGGAACTCGGCACGAACTGCGGCTTTGTCGATCATTTTCTTTTCTCTTTCCTTTTGTCTTGGCAAGTTGTTTGTTGCGCTTACCGCGACCGACAAAGGCACTCCCCCACAAGAAGAAGTCGTACCCGCGAGAGGGAACGTATCCTGGGTCGGTCGCAGATGGGCGCATAAGATACCACGTCCGGCGCGTTTGCGCAACCCCTATTTTTCATTTTCGGAACGTCGCGGGAAGCGCGTTGAGTTTCGCCTCGATCACGGCGGCGAGGCGGCGGTGGCCCGCCGTGTTCGGATGCAACCGGTCCGTGCGCGAATTGTTGAAGTACTTGACGTGGCTGTCGTTCATCGGCAGCAGCCCCGATTCGCCGTGAAGGTCGATCACCGGGCACGACCAGATGCGCCCCGCCTCTTTGATCGCTTCCACGTATTCGTCGACGTAATGCCCCGTCGCGTTCGGGAAGCATTCCGGCGGTTGCACGTTGTCGCCGCCGAAAGTCGCGAACGCGCGGTGGATCGGCGTCATCAGGACGACTTGCGCGTCGGGGAACTCGGTCTTGATCTTTTCGAGCGCCACGTTGATCCGCCCCTTGAACGTGCCGAGGTCGCGGCTGAAATGCCGCCGCTTCATCACGCGTCGCTTGCCCCAGAGGTTCGTCTCCTCGTCCTTCAGTTCGAAGAACTCGCCGAGCGGCACGCCGCCCATGTAGTCGTTCGTCCCCATGAAGATGAAGATCGCGTCCAGATCGTCCGCCATCGCCTCGTGGATGCGGTTGACCTGGTTGGGGACGCCCTTCCACGTGTCGCCGTTGACGCCGTAGACCTTCGCGTCGAGCTTCAGGTCGTCGATGAGGAAGTTCCAGTAGTTCTTCTTGCAGCCGACGTGGCACGGGTCGGTGATCGAGTCGCCGAGAAACGCGACCTTCGCGCCCTTCCACGCCTCGAGTCCGACGCGCACCTCGCGCGGCGGCTTCTCGTAGTAGTCGTTGTCGCCCACGAGGACGTCGAGCATCGGCTTGTCGAGCCAGCGGAACTTGTCGTCCCACGGCTTCGCGCCGACCGCGTCCCAGACGACGATCTCGTTGTCGCCGTCCTTGATCCAGCAGCCGGGCGCGTAGCACGTCTGCGTCGGGCCGATCGACCAGTAGCGCCCGAGCGCGCGTCCGTTCAGCCACACCATGCCGCGTTTGAACTCGGTCATGTCGAGAAACGTGTCCTTGCCGCCCTCCATCTTCGCCTTGAAGCGGTAGACGCGGCCCGCCGGGAGCCGTCCCTTGCCGATCCGCTCGTCCGCCTTCGGCGCGCGGAACGCGAGCTTCGGCACGTCGTCCCAGCGAAGTCCGTTCGTCAGCCAGCCCTTCACCTTGACGCCGCCGACCGTGACGTCGCCGACGATGCCCTTCCACGTCGTGTTGACGTATTCGCCGAAGTTGTTGCGGCCCATCGGCTCGACGACGATCTCCAGCTGCCGCGGCTTGTCCGCCGCGGCGATTTCGATTCCTTCCTTCGCGTAGCGCCGGTCGAGATAGCCGATTTCCCTGCCGTCGAGGAAAACGACGCCCAAGTCGCGCACGTCGGCCTTCAGCGTGCCGCCGACGCCCGCCGGCAAAACCGCGCCGTAGCCGGCGACGCCATAGCCGAGGCCGATTTGTTCGAACGTCTTCGGCGACGGCGACGGTGCCATCTTGTCGCGGCGCAGGAAGACCTCCCGCACGTCGGCGACTTCGGCCACGATCGTGCATTCGCCCTTCTGCGTCGGAATGGCCGCGGGCGGTTCGGGAATCGTCTCGCCCTCGTTCAGGTACTTCGCGAAGAGGTCGCGGAGCGCGGCGAACTTCGTGGGGTGCGCCCATCCCGCCTCGCTCACCGGAGCGTCGTAGTCGTAGCTCGACACTTCCGGCGCGAACGGCGCGTTGCTGCCAGCCCACCAGCCGAAGGTCGTGCCGCCGTGCGCCATGTACATCGAGAAGCTCGCCTTGTGCTGCAGCATCCACTCGAGGTCCTTGAGGCAGTCCGCCGCGTCCTTGACGTGATGGACCTGTCCCCACGAGTCGAACCACGCGGGATAGTACTCGCCGCACATGAGCGGTCCCTTCGGAGAAATCTGGCGGAGTTCCGCGAACGCCGCCTCCGGACCGGATCCGAAGTTGACGATCGGCAGCAGCTCGGGAATAGCCCCGCGTTTCACCACGCCGCGCCCGTTGCACGCGAAAAGCGGCACGTCGAAGCCGGCCGCGCGGAGCGCGCCGTGCATCGCGCGCATGAACTCCTTGTCGTCGCCGTAGCTGCCGTATTCGTTTTCGGCCTGCACCATCAGAATCGGACCGCCCTTGGTGACCTGCAGCGGCGCAAGCACCTTGCCGACCTCGGCGAGATAGCGCTTCGCCGGCTCGAGGTACTTGGGATCGCGCGTGCGCATCTTGACGCCGTCCCGGGCGAGGAGCCACCACGGGAGTCCGCCCAAATCCCACTCGGCGCAGGTGTACGGACCGGGACGCAAAACAACCCACAGTCCTTCCTCCTGCGCAAGGCGGCAGAACTGCGCGACGTCCTTGTCGGGCGAAGAGAAGTCGAACTTGCCCTCCTCCTGCTCGTGGAAGTTCCAGAACATGTACGCGCAGACGGCGTTGAACCCGCACGCGCGGATCATCTGCAGACGGTGCCGCCAGTATTCGGGCGCGACGCGCGCGAAGTGGATCTCGCCGCAGCGGATGACGAACGGCTTGCCGTCCAGCAGGAACGCGCCCTCGCCGACGGCGAACGTGTGCGCCGGCGCGCCGGCGGAACCGAGAAACGCCGCGCAAACCGCGGCCGCGAACAGGATTGTCTTCTTCATGGCGGCGTAGTATAGCAAATCGCGCGCCGCCGGGCACGCGATTTTCCGCAGGCGCTTCATCGCGCCGGCGGCGGCGCCTTGCGCATCGCGACGACCCACAGACGGAAAAGGTAGCAGCCATCCACCAGGAACAGCGCCCACATCGCCAAAATCGCCATCGAAGCGTCCCCCGTGCGGCACCACATGAACACCTCGATCGCGTCGACGGCGATCCACGCCACCCACTGCTCGACGCAGCGTTTCACCGTAAGGACCATCGCGGCGACCGAAAGCGCGTTCGTCAGCGCGTCGCAGAGCGGGCGATTCCCGCCGACCGAGTCCAAAATCCAGAAGAGGACGAGCGCCGCCAAAACGAGCGCCGCCCCCCAGACCGCCCGTTCGCGTCCCGACAATCTCGTCCGGACGACTTCGCCCGACCCGTCCGACGCCCGGTTCCGCCGCCAGCAGACGATGCCCGGAACCATCATGGCGAAATAATAGAGGTTGAGCGCCATGTCGCCGTAGTATCCCCATCGCCAGGAAAGATAGGCGTAAAGCGGCGCGTTGACGAGCCCGAACGCGTAGCACGCGATTTTGCCTCGCCCCGCGAGCATCGTGTACATCATGCCTGTCGCCGCCGCCGCCAGCGCCAACGATGAATGGAACACGTCGTTCGCGTCCCACCACGCGAGCGAAATGCCCGCGATCGCCAGCACGCTCGCGGTAGCCCAAACCGGAAACCATCTGATTTTCATCGTCCGTCCACCTTCAGAACGCCACGTCCACGCCCACCATTCCCCAGACGAAGTCGGTGGCCAAGCAGCCACCGTCTTCGTCCACGGCATGGCGGATGTAGTCGTCCGTCAGCACCGCGTAGGCGACCTTCAGGTGGATTCCGAAATGGTCGTTGAACCAATACGCGAGCGTCCCCGCCAGCTGCACGTACGAGACGCCGCCGCCCGCCGAGCCGTCGTAGGGCGGATACATGCAGGCGTTGTAGTTCCGCGAACCGCCGCCCACCGTGAAATCCGGCGTCAACGTCAGGCCGAACGGCAAATCGAACGCATGCCGCAATCCGCCTTGCAGAAACGCGCCGCGGCATATTCGGTAATCGTAGTAACACTCGAAGTAAGGCGTCGCGAACGGATTTTCCAGCGCCGTGATCGCGTACAAACCCGCCGACGTCTTGTAGGCGTCCCGCCAGACCGGTTTGATGCCGTGGTAGACGTACCAGAAGTGCCCGGCCTCCAACGCGCACCGCCAACCGTCCGCGACGTCGACGCCGCTGCGGCAGAACGCCGACCAGTCCCATTCGTTCATCCTCCGCATCTCGTCCTTGCGCCGCGTCGTCAGGTCGGAATTCTGCCAAAGCCCCACCCCGATCGATCCCCACGAACCGTAGCCGAGTTCGACCTCGCCGTACGTCCAACCGCACGGTTCGTCGTCGTATCTCGCGCCGTAGAGGACGTAGCCGCTCGACACGTCGAACGACCCGCATCCAGAAACGTGGAAACCGTCGTCATCGGCGGACGCACCCGCGCCCGCGCACGCCGCGGCCAAAACGGCCGCCATTTTGCACGCATCCATCTTCCATTCCTTTCGCCGGCATTGCCCGGATCAAGTTTACTGGGTTTCATCTCAGCACCCGGACACGCGTCCGGCAGCACCCCAATGAACAAATCGGCGCGAATTGTAGCACGTCGCGTCCGCCGTGGCAAGAGCCGTCAGCGTTGGACGCGGCCCGTGCCGTTGCCGGCGGCGAGCGATTCCACCTCCGCGACGGAGACGTGGTTGAAGTCGTGCTCGATCGAATGCTTGAGGCAACTCGCCGCCACCGCGAACTCGATCGCGTCCTGCGGTTTCCGGCCCGTGGCGAGCGCGTAGACGAGCCCGCCGCCGAACGAATCGCCGCCGCCCACGCGGTCGACCACGTGCACCGCGTATTCCTTCGAGAAATGCGCCTTGCCCTTCGCGTAGAGCATGCCCGCCCACAGGTTGTCGAACGCCGAAATCGACGTGCGCAGCGTGATCGCCACCTGCTTGCAGCCGAAGCGCTTCACGAGCTGCTCCGCCACGGAAACGTAGCCCGCCTTGTCCAGCTTGCCGGATTCCACGTCGCTGCCCTTGCCGACGATGCCGAACACGTCCGCGGCGTCCGCCTCGTTCGCGATCAGCACGTCCACGTACGGCACGAGCCTGGCCATGCACTTGCCCGCCGCCTCGCGCGTCCAGAGCTTGCCGCGGTAGTTGAGGTCGCAGGACACCGTGATCTTGCGCGCCTTGCAGAACTCGAGCGCGTCCATGCAGATTTCCGGCAGTTCGCCGCCGAGCGCGGGCGTGATGCCCGTGAAGTGGAACCACTTCGCGCCCTTGAGGATCTTCGCCCAGTCGAAGTCGGCGCGCTTAGCGAGCGCGATGGACGAGCCCGCGCGGTCGTACACCACCTTGGACGGGCGCTGCGAAGCGCCCTTTTCCGCGAAGTAGATGCCGAGCCGCGGACCTCCCCACACGATGGACGACACGTCCACGCCGAAGCGGCGCATTTCGTTGCGCGCGGCGTGGCCGAGCGGATTGTCCGGCAGTTTCGTGACGAAACCGGCGTCCAGCCCGTAGTTCGCGAGCGACACGGCCACGTTCGCCTCGCCGCCCGCGTAGGACACTTCGAACTTGTCCGCCTGCACAAACCGGAAGTACCCTTCCGGATTGAGCCGCATCATGATTTCCCCGAACGTCACGAACTTCGCCATGGTCAGTTTCCTCCTTTGATTGACAAACGACATTTCAAACAAAATCCACGTTCCCGGCCTTTCATCGCGCTCCCGCGCCAGTGGTGTCACCTCAGTCGGACCACCGTTCCCCGCCGCTCGCTCCGACGAACTCCTTCGCCGCCGCGTTCGCGAGCAAAGCGGCGAAGAACGCCGCCGCACCAAAAAGAAACCTCCTCACCATGTCGCCGCCATTGTACCACAAACCGGCAACCGAAAGGGGCCAGCACTCCCTTCGATTGCCGATTCCGCGAAGACGAAGTCGCTCCTCAGGCGTTCGCCCGGACGATCGCCTCGTATTCGTCCTTCTGCTCTTCCATCGACTGCACCATCTTGAACTGGGTGCGGGCGCGGACGAGGTTGTGCTCGGGATACGCCGTGCGGAAGTACGTGTCGCCGGCGAGGTAGTCCGCCAGGAAGCGGATGCCGATCGTGAACGTGATCAGCCGCCCGGAGAACGCGAGGTTGTCGCGCTCGGCCTCCGTGAGGAACTTCGCCTCCGAGGTGTAGCCCTTCACGAGCGCTTCGAAGTACTCCTTGCGGGAGTAGACCTTCGACAGGTCCTTCTCGTCCTCGGCGGCGTTCGCCGTGGACGTGCGCACCATGTCGCCGAAGTCGTACAGCGCACAGCCCGGCATCACGGTGTCGAGGTCGATCACGGCAATGCCTTCGCCCGTGGCGTCGTCGAGCATGACGTTGTTGATCTTCGTGTCGTTGTGGGTGATGCGCTCGGGGATTTCGCCCGCTTCCATCATCTTCACGATCTTGCCGGCCTCTTCGCGGTGCGCGTCGACGAACGCGAGTTCCGCGGCGACGCCCGCCTTGCGGCCCATTTTGTCCTCGTTCGCCGCCACGTCCAGCTGGTCGAGGCGCGAGAGCGTGTTGTGGAACGCCGGGATCGTTTCGAAAAGCCGCGGCGCCGGGAGGTCGGCGAGCGCGTTCTGGAATCCCGCGAACGCGCGGGCGGCCTTGCGGGCCTGGTCCGCGTTCTCGATGAGGTCGATCGTCCTCGCGCCGGCGATGAACACGTACATGCGCCACCAGCCGCCTTCCGGGCCGCGGGCGACGGGCTGGCCGTTGCGCGTGGGGATCACGGTGAGCGTGCGGCGGGTCGCGTCGGGCGCGCCCGCGAATTTCGCGCGCAGGTGGTTCGTGACGCGCGCGATGTTCTCCATCACGCGGTCCGGCCGCGTGAAGATCGAATCGTTCACGCGCTGCAGCACGTAGCGCACCGGTTCGCCGCCGAGGGACATCTCGACCTTGAACGTGTCGTTGATGTGACCCGAGCCGTAGCGCTCGACGCCCTTGATGTCGCCGAAAACCTGGAACAGCGAAATGACTTCGCGCAGTTCCTCGGCCGAAAACGTCCTGTTGCTCATGGCACGTCCCTTCCTTACTTGACCACCGGAATCTGGGCCGCGGCCACGGACTGGCCGAGACGGCGCGCCTTTTCGTCGGGCATGAAGACGTCGACTTCTTCCGCGAGGCACGGATCGAGCGCCTCGAGGCCCATCTTCGCCGTTTCCAGGATGATCTGCCCGCCGAGGCCGGAGGTCACGCGGCCGAGGATCATGAGATTCTGGAAGTCGTAGAACTCGCGGTACCACGGCACCGCGTTCGCGAGGTAGCGGCCGATCGTGAGGTACACCTTGAGGGCCTTGTCGTCGTGCTTCTCCATGGCGGCCTGGACGACTTTCAGGCGCTCGGGCAGTTTCATGGACTTCGGGAACTTGAAGCCGAACTTGCACGCGAGGTGGTTCACCGCCTGCTGCGAGAAGTACATCGCGCCCACGCCGTAGTCGCCGCTCCATTCGCAGCACGCCGCGTTCGGGTTGTAGTCCACCGGGGCGAACGCGAGCTCGCTGATGCGGCCCGTGAGCGCGCCCTTGGGATCGATGTAGCCCACCGCCTCGGAGGAGCCCATCGCCACGCCGAGGATGCCGTTCTTCTTCATCGTGATCGCGCCCGCGAGCGCCGTGACGTCGCCGTCGTTGTAAACTTCGAACGGCACCTGCCATTCCGCTTCGATGCGCTTGAGGAAGTTCTGCGCGTCCGCGTACTTGCCGGGGTTCTGTTCCTTCACGCCGCGGATGAGCGAAGCGACGCCGAGCTTCTTGCCCACGAGCACTCCGGCCGTGGAGCCGCCGATCGCGTCCACTTTGCCGCCCAGCGCCTTCGCCGCCTCTTCGAGACCGGCGGAAAGTTTGGCGTAGTGGTATTCCGGATCGCCGGCGTTGCGCGGATCCCAGGGGAATTCCTGCGAGAACACGACCTTGCCCTTCTTGAGCGCGGAGATCTTGAAGTCGCTCGCGCCGAGGTCGAAGCCGATGCGGTTGCCGTTGACGTTGTTCTTCACCAGCACGCGGCGCTCGTTCGCCGCGGGCATTTTCTTGTAGGGCACGATCGCCACTTCGAAGGGCTTGCCGTAGAGGTCGTTGAAGAAGCCGTAGTCGAACTTGCGCGCGCCGTTCTTGGAGTAGGCCTTGGCGATCGGCTTCACCAGCCAGTCGGGACCGGCGAGGTAGAGTTTCCAGCCGCCGGCCGCCCAGAGGACGAACTTGACGCAGCGCTCGACGAGGCTCGTCACGGAAGCGCGCTCGGCGGAGCGGACGTCGCGCGGAATCGGCACGTCGTAGCGGTAGACGTGGCCTTCTTCGCGCTCCCACGCGATGCCCGCCATTTCGGGCTTGTCGCCGGCATAGCAGCGAAGCTCGTTCAGGGCCGAAGCCAAAGGCAGAAAGATGTCGTTGCAATCGCAACCGCACGCGCACTTCTTGGACATGTAGGATTCTCCTTTTTTGGGTTGAAATCAAGTTCGTATTTTACACCAAATCCAGCGCAAAGACAATGGCGAAAATGGGCGCGGAGGACGGGAAGCGGCGAGCGCCGCGAGCTGAAAACGACCGGGAAGCGGCCCTCTCGAGATGATCGGGCAACGACGAAAGGAAACAGGGCGTGTCGTCAGGGGGTCGCGAGACGCGCAAGCGCGGCGCGGGCGACGCCGCTGCGGTCGCGGGCGGGGTCGCGCGCAAGCGGCTCCGCCAGACGGCGCACTTCCACGGCGTCGGAAGCGTAACCGCGCGCCGCCAGCGCGTAGGCGAGTTCGGCCGCCACGTTGTCCCGCGGGCGCAAGGCCATGCTCTTGCGGAACATGGCGATGCCCTCGTCGAAGGCGTCGGGGCCGGCTTGGGCGGTTCGCACTGCGCGGTCGGCCAGCTTGCACTTCTCGCTCGCCACGTGCGCCAGCGCACGGGGATGCTGCGGATCGTTCGCCAGCGTCCGCGAAAAGAGCGCCAGATCGTTCCGCCAGGACGCCGCCACCACGACCGCCGCGAGCGCCATGGCCGAGACGTACGCTCCGGCGAAAAAGCGCGCTGGCGCGCGGAGCCGCGACGCCAAGACGAGCAGTCCCCGTGCGAACGCGAACGAAATCGCCATGCCGGGCGCGTAGAAGAAACGGTCCGCCCGGGCCGATTCGCCGAAACTGCCGAACACGCCCAGCGTCGGCGCAAGCGCCGCGAGGCCGGCGAAGGCCACGGCGAGGATTTCGCGCCGCGAGGTGCTTTTCTTCGCAAAAAACGCCACGGCGGCGACCGTCAGCGCGAGCGCCGCCAAACCGAGCGCGCCATGCGCCGGGAATGCGCCCGGCAACGCGCGGTAGTCCGCGTGGATTCCCGCGGGGAAAAACGTCTGCGACACGTACAGCCCCGTCGCCACGGCGGCGTTCAGCAACCGCCATCCGAGATCCGCTTCGAACAGTCCGCGCACGGCGAAACCTTCGGCGTGCGTTTGCGAGTACGTCGCCAGCATGCCCGTCGCGGCCGCCATCGCGAAAAGCGGCGCGTACCACGCCCAACGGCGCTTGACGCACGCCGGCTCCCGCGCGGAATCGAACGCCAGAACGAGCAACGGTAAGCAGACCGCCGTGGGCTTCCCCATGCAGGCGCACGCGCAGCACATGAGCGCGCAAACGCGGCGGCCGCGCAGCCAGGCGAGCATCCCCAGCAGCGCGAAGCACGTCCACGCCAGTTCCTTGCGGGCGGCGATCCAGCAAACGGCCTCGGCGCGCAGCGGGTGCAGCGCCCAAAACGCGGCGGCGGCGAAGCACGCCCATTCCGCGGACGCGTGGGCGCCGGGGGCGTCCGCGCGGAAACACCGGCGCAGCAACGCCCAGAAGAGCGCGGCGTTCAGCGCGTGCCACGCGACGTTCACGGCGTGGTGGCCGGCGGGCCCCGGGCCGAACAGCGACACGTCCAGCATGTAGGTCAAGTTCGTGAGCGGCATCCAAATGCCGTTGGCGGCAACGCGCGAAAACGCGTCGGCCAGGTTGGACCACGAAAATCCGCCCGCGACGAACGCGCACCGGAACGTGTAGTCCGGATCGTCCCAGCGGACGAACCCGAAACCGGCGGACGCGCCGAACACCGCGACGACGGCCGCCGCAAGCAACCAGGGGCGAATGGCGAACGCGCCGACGCGGGAGGTCACCGGTAGACCTCCTCCCGCCACTCGTAATCTTCTGAATACCGCTCGCCGAAGAGCGTCTCGACCATGAATTTGAGCACGCGCGCGCCGTTGAAAAGCTTGTGGTACTTGGCGCGGCCGGCGGACGCGATGCGCGCGCGGGAGGCGTCGTTCGCCTGGAACAGCAGCAGCTTTTCGGCCAGATCGTCCGCGCCGTCGAAAAACACGGTTTCTTCCGGGGTGAAAAACTTGTCCATGCCGTTCTTCGCGCTCTGGAACGTGAGAATGCCGCATCCCATCAAATGCGCGATGCGGTCGGAAGAATACCACTTGTCTCCTTCGCGGCGGTTGAGGTTCAGGGACATCTTGGAATTCGCGAGCACCTCTTCGTAGGCGGCCCCCCAAACGCCGGGCGACCATTTGACGCCGTCGACCTTGCGGCGGTTTTCGGCGTCGGCGCCGAAAATCTCGACGCGCAGTTTGCCGCCGAGTTTCGGCAGCGTCTGGGCCAGCAATTCCCACCGCGGATCCCCGGCGCGGGGATTGCCCGCGAAAAAGAGGTCGCGCACGAAACCGAACTTTTCGCCGTTGTCGCGGTTCTCCATCGACGGATCGGAGGGGTTGGGCATGTAGGCGACGACGTTTTTGCCCGTGCACCAGGTCTTGAGCACGTCGCCGGCCGTCGTGGCGAAAAGCGCGTCGCACGAATCGCGGCGCTCGTCCATCTGCGCGCGCGTGCCCGTCTGCCACAGCGGATCCACGTTGAAGTGGGCGATGCGCACGTCGGGCAGGATCTTGCGGATCTTCGCCAGCGTTTCGTTGCGGACGTAGTCGCAGTGGCCGAGCAGTATCGCGTCGGGACGGAAGTTCTTGGCCGTCAGGACGAGCTTTTTGTTGGCGATCGCCCCGCCCCACGGCCGGATGCCGCAAGGCGCGAGCAGGCGCGCCATGTCGCGGTCGGAAAATTCGCAGATGCGCCAGTTGTTGCGCACCGCGCCGCAATTCAGCTTGCGGCCCGGCCCCATCCGCAGGTTGCCGTACCGGCGGATCATCAGATTGTCCACCAGCAACAGGCGGAGCGGTTCGTTCGGCGCGCGCATCATGCCTTCTCCCGCCAGGCGTCGGCGCCTTCGTCGGGCGCGTAGACGGCGTGCGCCTGCAGAATGGCCAGCAGCGCGAAAAGCGCCATCATCGCTTCGCCGCCCTCCTCGAACGCCTTCATGAGCGCCAACGCGGAATCGGACACGGCCACGCCCGCGTGGCGCAAATTGGCGGGCAAGCGGTCCACCGTCATCACCATCACGGACGTGCCGCCGAAAAACGCCATCGTCCAGCTCACGGGATGCAGCTTGAAGAACCCTTTGAACAGCGGCTTGATCCAGCGCACGAGCGGCAGCAGGGCGAACGCGAAGAACGTCGCGAAGAAACCGGCCACGAACAGCTTTGGAAGCACCGGCACGCCGGGCGCCTTGAGGAACCGCATCTTGAACACTGTTCCCTTGAAGGACGCGACCACGTCGGGCCAGAGCCAGGCCACGAGGTCCTTGTGCCAATCCTGTTCGCGCGCCAACGCGACGACCGCGAGCACGGTGAACACGAAGTTCCAGAAGCATTTGCGCGAAACGCTTCCGGACACGGGCGTGCACAGCCACGTCAGCGGGATGATGAGCGCGAAAAGCGGCAACGTCATCAACTCCACGGGGCTTTTGCCGTCCGCGTCGAAGGCGGCCGTCAGCGCGTCCGGCGCCATCGCGAACCACGTCGCGAGCAGAATTGCCGAACAGAGGGCGAAGGCCGCCGGGGCGACCATCCACGATTTTTTCGATGCCAGCAGGTTCATGGCGTTCCTTTCCGCGCCCGGTCGGGCGCTTTGCGTCGGAGGAGGATGCGTCCGGACAGGAAATAGGCCGCGATGGCGAAAACCGCCAACACGATTTCGCCGAACTCCTCCACAAATTCCCAAACGATCTGCGCCGGGCCCGAGAACGTCACGCCCATGCGTTCCAGCGCCTGCGGCAGCACGTTGAGCAACAGCACCCCCAGCGCGGCGAACGCGCACGCGCCCACCACCCGGAACATGCGGCGTGAAACCGACGATTCGACCGGGGCGGCGGGCGGCGGAACGGCCGCCGCGACGGCGATTTTTCCGGACGGCGTGCGCGGGAACGGCTCGTTGCGCACGGACGTCGTGCGGATGCGCTTGTGCACGGGCAGCAGGCAGTTCAAATCGTCGACGCGTTGGCGGATCGCCGCTTCGCTCAAATCGGTGAAGATCTCGGCCCGCACTTCGCGCGAAGCGCCGTCGCCGGAAACGACGGCTTCCTTCACGCCCGGAATCGACAGCAGCTTCTCTTCCAGTTCTTCGGGGGCCACCTTCTTGCCCGACGACAGGACTATCGTGCGCGACGCGCGGCCCGTGATGCGCACGAAACCCTGCGCGTCGATTTGCCCGAGGTCGCCGGTGTGGAACCAGCCGTCGGACGAAAGCACCTCGGCCGTGCGCCCGGGCTCGCCGTAATACCGCTTGAGCACGTTCGGTCCGCGGATGAGCAGTTCGCCGCGGTCCGACACTTTGGTTTCGACGCCGAACGACTTGCAGACCTGCCCCGCCGAACCGGGATGCGGCGCCGCCACCGGGGCCACCGAATAAAGCGCCGTCGTTTCCGTGAGTCCGTACGCCGTGAGCGCCATCACGCCCAGCCGTTGCAAACGCTCGCGCGTCGCCGACGACAACGGCGCGCCGCCCACCAGCACCCAGTCGATGGGCGTGCCGAGGGCCTGCGCGGCCGTCGCGCCGCGCCGCTCGATCTTCGCCGCCAGGACGTCCGCCAGCGCGGGCACGAGAAAACAGTAGTTCGCGCGGAAGCGTTCGACGGCGTCGTAGATGCGGCGGAAGTCGGGGCAGACGCCCTGGGCCACGCCATGCACCAGCATCGCGTACGACGCGCAAATGCCGTAGATGTGGAACAGCGGCAACAGCATGAGCGAACGGTCGCCCGGCTTCATGGAAAGCTGCGCGCCGGCGAAAGCCGCGAACGCCGAAATGCCCGCGATGGACAACTCCGCGCCACGCGGCTTGGACGTGGTGCCGCTCGTGAACACGATCATCGCCGTCTCGTTTTCGTCGCGGGGCGGGCGGTCGAACACGCTCGTGCTTTCCGCTTCGAACTTGGCGCGGGCGGCCGCCATGACGCGGTCGGTGTTTTTCGAGCCGAATCCGGCCACGAACAGCGAAGGCATCAGCTTCCCCACGGCGCGCGCGCGTTCCAGGTGAAGGGAAGAATGCACAAGCACCGACGCACCGACGAACTGGAGCCGCTCCGCGATTTCCTCGGGCGCGAGCGTCACTTCCAGCGGCACCGCCACTGCGCCCGCGAATAGACAGGCAGCGTGTGCCACCATCCATTCGTAGGAATTTTCGCCCAGAATGCCGATTTTGGCGCGGGGGGCGCGCGTCTCGATCAGGTACGCCACGGTTTCCACGTCGCGCGCGAACTGCCGCCACGCGATCGGCACCGAACGGTCGCCGGCGGCGATCAGAAAACTCGCCTTGTCGGCAAGTTCCGCGCGATTTCTTTTGAACGCTTCAAACAGCATGCCACAAACGCCGCCAGGCGCCCGCCGTCACTTGTCGAGTTCGTCCAGCCGGAAAGCGTTGCCTTCCTGCGTGTAGCAGAGGCCGAGGCAAAGCCAGCGCGTCAACTCGCGAAGATTTTCCAGCGTGGCGTTGATGGGCAGCGAGATTTGCTCCACGTGCCCGTCGAGAAACGCGACGTGCGCCACTTTTTTGTTGCCGATCACGTGGTTGAACCCGATGATTTCGCCGCCGTCGGTCAGGTCGTCGGAATTGCTGATGTTGGAGGCGGCGCCTGATCCGGCGTCGCACCCTTGGTACTGCAGAATGCCGTCGTTGGCGACCGAATAGTCGGCGGCGATGGCCGGAACGACGGACGGCGCGCCGCCGCGGACGAGCGTGAGCGGCTCCATCTGCAATTCGGCGAACACCATCACCATGTCGCTCGGACGGTAGTTGGGCGAGCCGGTGCGGCCTTTGATGGCGTTCACCTGGGTGGAGCTGACCATCGGCGTGTCGTCGACTTCCCACATGTACCACCCGTTCAGCACGTAGCTCCACATCGGCCGCAGCTGTCCGCCGCTCTGCTTTTCGACGGCTTTGCCGTGCAGCGGACACAAGTAGGCGTTCTGGCTGTGCTTCACCGAATCCCAGAGCGCGCCCTTGTCCAGACAGCGCAGATGGCGCTCCTGATCCTCCTTGCTCGCGGCGTTGTAGTAGGCGCCGAGCGGCTCGAAATGCATTTTCTGGACCGAACTTACGTAATTGCCGACGGGACTGTACCAGGAAAGCCAACCCGCCTTGTACTGGTATTCAGCCGTGCCCATTTCCGTGTTGTAGCACACGTACGGGCCGGCGCGAGTGTACGACGGATAGGTGTTCTGCCCGAAGGCCAACGCGAGCGACCGCATGTTCGCCAGGCACGTCGCGTTGCGCGCGCTCATCATGGACTTCGAGAACTGCCCCGTCACGAAGGACGACAGTATCGCCAAAACGCCGATGCACACGATCAGCTCGAGCAACGAAAAACCGGACTTCTTCATGCGCGGAATCCTCATGGCTGGATCGATCCCTCGGGCAGTTTGAACAGCGTCAAAACGGCTTTGTAGATGCCGGCCTTCACGACGGCGTCCACGCGCGACGTGATTATGACGGAACCGTCGTCCTGCAGCACGGGCAACACCCAAGGCGCGGCCTTGTATTGTTCGTCCAACGAGCCGAGCGGCTTGTACAGAATCGTCAAATAACCGCGCAGCTCGTTCTTTTCCTGCGCCAGATCGGATTCGTAGTACAGCGAAACCGTGCCCGTGGAATTCGTCTGCGCCGATATCGAAAACGCCGCGAATCCTTCGTACTCGTCTACGTCCACGTGGTTGAACGCGAAAGTGGGCATCTCGCCGAGCATGTCCGTGCCGAACATGTAGGATGCCTGCTGCGCGTCAGCGGACACGTTGTTTTTCTCGATGTCCTCAAGCGAAACGCCGGTCAAACGCAACCAGTCCCAAATCATGAAACCGCCCAACCCCGTGAACGCCGGAAGCACCTCGCCAGCGTCCTCCACGAACGACGCCGACACGTTCACCGTGGGCTTCGCGGAAGCGATCCGGTACACCGTGCTCACGCTCATGTCGAGTTCGTTGGTGACCACCTCCGACGTGAAACCTTCCGGATCCGGCAACGCTTCGCCCGGCTTGATGAACGGCGACGCGCTCACGTTCGCGGCCGAGAACGACCACTCGTTCGTGACCGTGCCCTCGAACTCCGTGGGCACCACGACCCCGAGACCTTCGCCCGGCACGGATCCAGGCAGCGCCTCGCCGTCGCGCACCGCGCTCAACGTGACGCCTTCGGGGGCGCTCACGTGCACCGTGAAATTGCTGAGGCCCATCTCGATGACGGCGGTCATGTCGCCGGCCAGCACGTCGTCGGTGATCGTGATGGCTGGCGGCACGATGGCGTAGTAGCCGAACTCGCGCGCCTTGGCCGTGAAACTGACCGTCTGGCCCTTCGCCACCTCGAACGTCGCCTGCGACGCGTCCGTGTCGCAATCGTGCTTGTAGTCGTCCACGTAATACGCCAAATCGTCCTGCCCGCCCATCGAAGAGCTCATGCAGCTCTTCGGCGTCCAGTACAGCGTCAGGAAATAACGCGCGCCGAAAGCTTCGAGCCCCGCCGGCTTCTCGGTGGTGACCACGTAATCGTCCACGTAGCCCTCGCCGCGGAATCCGACGCCGGACAAGACCGCGTTGCCTTCTTCGGTCATGGGCAGGTTGGCCCCGTAGACGGCGGTGATGAATTCGCACGCCTTCATCTGGTTCCGGATGTTCTCGTTGAGGGCCGCGTAGGCGCCGTCCGCCTCCAGCTCTTCCGGGGGAATGCACGGGTGGGAGAACGTCAGCGGCTTGTTGCCCCCGGCGACCGCGTTGGTCGCGTCGACGAAAATCTCGAACACCGGCAGCGCAAGCGCGTCGTTTTTGTTGCTCATCATGCGGATCGTCAGCCGATGCCAGGCGTTGACGTCGAAAGACGCGTTTTGCACTTTGCTCGTGAAGACGGAAACGCACCAGTCCTCCTGCGCGTCGAAGCGGCCGCCCACGACGCAGATGTTCGTCCAACCCGGCTCGTAGTCGTCGGGATTGGAGGGCGTGCCGATCGTGTCGAACGCGTTGACGTAAACGAGCAGCTGGCCGAGCAGCTTCTGCGTCACGTATTCGTCGCCGGTGTACGGATCGATCTCCGTCACAAACCGCTGAACGTTCGGCACGGAACCGTCCGGCACCACGCTGAATTTCACGAGCGCGTCGAAATACAGCCCCGTGTCGGGAATCTCCGTGACGTACGTCAAATCGGGCAAACCGTCTTCCGTGACGTCGTTGTCGGGCGCGAACGTCCAATGCGCGCTGTCGTCCTTGCGGACCCATTTGACGGAACGGTAAAGCGCGCCTTCGCCGGTTTCGACGTGCAGCACTGCCTTCTGCGGCGAGTTGGTGTAGTACGACGGGCGCGCCTGCGAACCGATCGGCGGCAACGGCGGGAGCCCCGCCTCGCCTTCCGCCAGGACGACCTTGCTGGCGTTGTCCAAATCCTCCGAGAAGAAGTGCGTGCCGTACGCCTGCTCGTAATCTTCCGTGGGTTCCTCGATGTTCGACGCGTTGCCCATTTCGCCGTTGTCGCGGATGCCGGTGGAAACGAGTTTCGGCAACGTGACGTTGGCGTTCGTGGCGAAGACTTCGAAATTGATGGCGTCGAGCGGCGCGACAAGATCGTCGTCGCCCGACGCGGACAAGGCGATGGCGGCAACGCCAAGCGCCGCCGCGAATGCCGCACGTGTCAACCGCAATTTCATCATGCCATCCATTTTCGGTGGAAACGAATCAATCCGCCCATTCCCACACGCACGTATAATACCACAAACCAACGCTTCCACGCAACAGAAAATGAATCCCATGGTGGACGTGCCGCAGGAACACGTTCCCGGACGGCGCAAACCGCCGCCGTGGACTGATTGCCGTGGACTGCTTGCAGTCGGAATCATGGCCGCATCTCCTCGCCTACGGCGCACGCGCGCTGCCGCCAAGCGGATCCGAAGGAAAGTTCAGGCCGCTTTTTTGTCGTCCTTCCAATTCGGAATGAATTCGAGCGAGTCCTCGTCCTTCGTGTAGAACAGGTCGCAGACGTAAGTGAGCATCTCCTGCTCCCCTTGGGAGATTTTTCGCCCGGGCTGCTCGACGGAATCCATGTTCTTGAATCCGGCCTTCCAGGGGTAGAAGTACTTCTCCGCGTTGGCGGAGCGGAAGAGGTCGAAAAGGGTCAGTTGCGAACTGCCGTGCTGCGTGGCGTAGTGCCCGAACGCCAGATCGAGCGCCCGTTTGAGATAGACGCCGCCCACGTCCTCCTCCGGCTTGTAGCCCTCCTCGCGCACGAGAAGCTGCTTCACCCGCACCGCGTTGGAGAGCAGCATCCGAGCCATCTGTTTCGCCGTGTTCCCGTTGTCGGACTTGAACCAGTCCGCCGAGAATACCTTGACCGAGAACACGAACTCGTCCCGCACGAGCGCGGATATCTTCTGGATCGTGACAGGCGAAAACTCCTCGTGCCCAATGCCAAAATTCTTGTTGATCGACGCGGTGATGTTGGTTTTTTGCGCCACCTGTTCGTTCTCGGCGACTTTCAAGGACGCCTCGATCTTGCCCTTGTCGAACGCATACCAGAGCATGATCTTGGTGATTTCCGGCCGCTTGTCGTCGATGCAGTCGTAGAAGATGTTCGAGAAGGTCGTGAAGTCGGAGAAATCGGGATGTTCCAGCTTCCGCGCGTTGTCGAACGCCGCCAGCGCGCGTTCCTTGATCAGATTGGCGATCTTGACGAGCCGCTCGCGGAGCATTTCCTTGTCGGAAAGGTCGAAGGAATCGTCCAGCATCTGCTCGGCGAGGTGGTACGCGCGCATGCCGCACTCGTCGCGGCTGTCGGGCGACGCGTTCTTGGAACGGCTCACCGTGTGGAACATGGCGTGCTTCGCGAGCAGCGGCAGAAGTTTGCCTTGGATGGATTCCTTGCTCTGGCAGAGATCGACGAGCTTGTCGTACGTCGACTTGAAGCCCTCCACACCCGCCTTGAAGTTCGCGGGGAGGGCGAAGGCCTTCTCGACTCTGTCCTTGTACATCTCCCGCATGTATTTGGCGTCCATTCCGGTTCCGAAGAGATCGAGGATGGACGACGACCGCAGGTCGAACGGATCTTCAAGCTCGACCGCGTCGACTCCCATGCCTTTCTGCTTCATGCCGACGTTCTGGAACACGGCCTTGAGCTTGAGCAGCGTGTCGTTGGCGAGGTTCAGGGCTCCCTGAAGACGCAGCATCGACTGGGAGAAGTTGTAGAGGATCGACGGCACCTCCACGCCGTGCCGCTGGAGGATGCTCACGGCGGCCGCGATCCGGAGACCGGAATCGTTCATCGTGCCTTTGCCGAACGCCGTCTGCAGATCCGCCGCCAAGGCCTTCCATTTGTCGTTTGGCACGGTTCCCAGTTGTTTCATGAAATCGGCGTGGTTCCCGTAGGAGCAGAGCGACAGCATCATCACCAGCCACTTCCGCTGGTCGTCCGTCGGTTTGATGGCGTTGCCGTAGTCGATGAGCGTCACGCCGTTTTCGTCCACCATGATGTTGCCGGCGTGGAGGTCGCCGTGGAAGAAGCCGGTGCCGAACAGGGTTTCGTCGGCCCACCTCCGCGTCATCTCGGCCAAGTCCCGCTGGCGGTCGAGGGTCTGCTGGTAGAGTTTGTGGAGTTTGTCGCGCTGGGCGTTGTACTCCGTCATGTTGGACGCCGTGTAGCGCACCACCTTGCGCTTGCCGCCGCCCGGCATTTCCACTTCCACCTCCTCGCGGAGGTTCTTGAGGATGGCGTCCATCTGGTCGTCCACGCGACGGAAGTACTTGTCGCAGGTGACGCCCCGCGCCTTCTTCACCACCATCGACGACTCGGTGGGGCGGATGATCGAGTGGAGTTCCATGCTGGAGACGCGCCCGGTGCCGCCGACGGCGTACACCTGGCCGAACTCGACGTTGGTCGCCTCCTTCGTGAGGTCGAGCTCGTCGAGGATGCTGTCGAGCCGGCCCTGGAAGGTCTTGTCCATTCCGGACACCTTCGCCATCTCGCCCTTGAAAAACGCCAGCTCGCGGCGGACGGCGTTCTGCGCGTCCGGGCGGAGGAGCTTGATCACGCACTCCTCGCCATCGGGGTTCGCCGCCGTGCGCACGCGGCACAGGAGCGCCTGCCCCACGGACGCCGCGCCAAGCGTCTTCACCACGTCGATGCCGAGAATCTTCTTGTTCGACCGCACCACCATGTCCAGCAGCTGGGCCTTGATCACCCGGTCGGGCATCGGCGGCAGTTTGTCCTTCACGTCGCCGAGCAGCTTGCGCAGCTTCTCCATGTCCTTCGGGATCGCGCCCTCGGGAATGCCCTGCACCATCTTGAGGAACACCGGCCCCGCGCCTTTCACGAGCGCGGCGAGACGGTCCATCTCGTCC
>JAKSOX010000001.1 GCA_024405335.1 Kiritimatiellia bacterium | reverse complement strand
CCCCAGCGCGGCGCATCATCCGAGTTTCCGGATCAGCGCCTTGCCGCGGACGCCCAGCGAGCTCACGGGCGTCACGGCGATTTCGAGTTTTCCGCCCTTCGGCAGCCACGACTTCGCGAGAACGACGCGCGACGGCTTGTTCGCCCACGCGCTTTCCGCCGCCTGGTCGAAACCCTCCGCTACGACTTCGCGCACGAGCGGTTCGCCATCGCCCGTCACGCGCACCTCGTAGACGAACGCGCGCGTCGCGCTCGCGTTCGCCGCCGGGAAACCAACCTCGACCGCGTCGACCTCCGCGCCTTTGCGCGGACGGCCCTTCACGTCCTTCGCCGAAATCGCAGCGTCCGGAGCGAACGCCGGCGGCGTCTCCTTCGCCGCGCGTTCGGCGAAACCCATCGCCGGCGCCTGCGCCTTCGCCGGCAGCGGCTGCACCCAATCGGGACCGAGCGGCCGGTCGTTCTGGAAGTCGCGGCGGGCGTAGACGATCGCGTCGTCGGAAACCTCGACGAGCAGCCCCGTCTTCGTTTCGCAGACGTTGCATGGACCCATCAGCTTGTCG
Source organism: Kiritimatiellia bacterium (assembly GCA_024405335.1). GTDB lineage: Bacteria > Verrucomicrobiota > Kiritimatiellia > RFP12 > UBA1067 > UBA1731. The sequence goes on along the minus strand of JAKSOX010000001.1, from coordinate 39,222 downwards.
TCCGGGCCCTTGACGCCGTTTTCGTAGCCGCGGCCAGGAAGCCCGCCGTCGTCCGGATGGCATCCGTAGCGCAACGAGCCCGTGTTGATCGACGTGAAGGCGCCCTGCCAAATCGAACGCTCGTCGGTTTGGGCGTGGTGCGAATGTCCCGAAAACGCCACCGCGTTCGGCCAGTCGGCGAGCGCCGCCGTCGTCGCGCCGCCGTCGCGTCCCCATGCGTAGGCGCCGTTGCAGGTGTCTTTCGGATGCGGGTGCTGCACGTAGAAGAACGGTTTTTCTCCCTTGAGCGGTCCGCCGTTTTCCTTCAACCAAGCCGCAAGACCGCCGAAACCGTTCGAGTCCCAGTGCTTGCCGATGAAATGGTAGCCCTTCACCGTCTTGTGCCAAAGCGAAACGTACGGTTCGCGCCAGACCCGTTCCCAAAGGGCGGACATCTTCGCGATCGTTCCCTGCCCGCCCCAGTCGTGGTTGCCGCTGACGAAGAGCTTCTCGACACCGCAGCCCTCGGGAAACACCTCGAACCACGCTTTCGCGACGGACTCCATCTCGCTGTCGCGTCCGGCGTCCGCGATGTCGCCGGCGATCAGGACGGCGTCGACCTTCCGGTCCTTGAAATAGCGGAGCGCCTTGCTGAAGTACCAGGTGTCGCCGCCCGTCGAGTGGTCGCGCGGGCCGCCCTCGCGCACGTGGACGTCGCTCACCACGCCGAAGCGCAAACGCACGGGGCTCGCCGCGGCAACCGCCCCGGGAACCGCCCAAAAACCGCCCGCGGCCAACGCGCCGCCCAAAAATTCACGTCTGTTCATGCGAATAGGGTATCAAATTGGACTTGTCGTTTCAACAACTTTCGAGCGACGCCAAAATGCCGACGCAGTGCGCAGGGTCAAAACAAAAGAAAAACGGACGCCGTATCGGCGCCCGCTTTTTCCATGCATCGCAAAGAGCGATTACCAGCGCGTGTCGCGCGGACCGCGATCGCGGCGACCGCCGCCGAAACCACCGCCGTAGCCGCCGCCGCGCGGACCGCGACGCTCTTCGCGGGGCTTGGGCTGCGATTCGTTCACGCGGATCGGACGGCCGTCCAGATCCTGGCCGTTGAGCGCGGCGATGGCCGCGTTGGCCTGTTCGGCATTCGGCATCTCGACGAAACCGAATCCTTTCGAGCGACCGGTCATGCGATCGGTCACCACGCGAGCGGAGGTAACTTCGCCATACGCCGCGAACGCGGCCTTGAGTCCTTCGTCAGTGGTGGCGTAAGCCAGGTTACCACAGTAGATATCCATCTTGTTCATCCTTGTTGTTCTTGGTCGAAACCGCCCTCGGCACCCGCCTAATTCGGTTTACGAAAGGGAAGTATACTCTTTGCTCCATGCGTTGGCAAGCGAAATCCAATCGGAATTCGACAGTTCTTCGGCCCGCGCCGATGACTCGATTCGCCCTTTGAATATGGATCCCAGCTGCTTGCGGCGATGCTCGAACGCCTGCTTCGACAGCGCGCGGAACGCCTTGCGCGCGTCCGAGGCCAGCGCGTCGTTCGCGTGGTGGCGCACGAGCTTCACCACGGACGATCCGATTTCCGGGCGCGGCCAAAAGCACGCGGCCGAAACTTTCCGCACGATCGACACGGAGTAGTCGAGCTGCGCCCACACGCCCGCAAGACCGCGCGTCTTCGATCCCGGACCCGCGGCGAGACGCTCGGCCACTTCCGTCTGCACGAGCACCACGATCGTTTCGGGAACGGCCGCGCCCGCGTCGACGCGGCGGATCAATTCGAGCAGTATCCGCGTCCCCGCCTGATACGGCAGATTCGAAACCATCGCCGCGAAACCGTCGCAACCTCCTGCCTTGACGACGTCGAGCGCGTCGCCCGCCGTCACGGCGAGGTCCGCGGGATTCCCCAGCGATTCGGCGAGTCGCGCCGCGAGCACGGGATCCTTTTCGATCGCCGACACCCGCGCGCCGCGCGCCAGCAGCCCTTCCGTGAGCACGCCCAGGCCGGGGCCGATTTCAAGCACGCGCGGCGACGGCCCGAACGCGGCGAGCTCCGCCGCGTCGACGATCGCGTCGAGGACGTTTTTGTCGATGAGAAAATTCTGGCCGAGCACCTTGTTCGGGTGGAACCCGTTCGCGATGCACCAGTCCTTGACCTGCGACGGCGAAGTGAGATTCATAAACGCGCGGCCGGTCGTCACTCCGCGGGAGCCGGATAAAGCTTCACGAACGCATCCGCGCGCAAACGCCTCACCCACGCGGAGTAGGCATCGCGGGCCAATTCGGCCTTGACGTTCTTCTCGACTTCGTCGTAGGCGTCCGCGAGCGTCATTTTGGCTTCCGCCGTGGCGCGCTCTTTGCGGACGATGAATCCCCAGCCGTCGAGATCGATGAGCTTGGACGTTTCGCCGACTTTGAGCTTTGCGATCACCGCGCAAATCTCTTCGCGGAACGTGTCCGCGGGATTCACGCCCGACCACAATCCGCCGTCTTTCGCGTGCGAATCGGCGGAAAACTTTTTCGCCAGTTCGGCGAAATCCTCTCCCTTCGCCAAACGCTCCAGGATTTCGTCGGCGCGCGTGCTTACCGACGGAGCGTCTTTGCCGTCCGACGGCTTGAGCAATATCACCCGCACGTCGGCCTTGGCGCCTTTCACGTAACGCTCGGGATGTTCTTCGTATTCCTTCTTGAGCTGCAGGGGCGACACGCGAATCGAGTTTTCCACCATCTGGTAGCGCATCGCGCTCACGATCATGTCCTCGCGGATCCTGTTCCGCCATTCGGTCATCGGCACTTTCGACGCGGCGAGTTCGGCGGTGAGCTTGTTCATGTCGCCGTCGAACGAATCGTGCACGATTTCGCGGATGCGGTTGTCCACGATCCACTCCTGCATGTCCAGCTTGCGGTCGGCCGCGGCTTTGAGTATGAGCTTGCGGTCGACGAGGTTGTCGAGCGCCGTGCGGTACAGCGCCTGCATTTCCGACTCGTTTCCGGCGCCCATGCGGTCGCGCGCTTCCGGGTGGCGGCGGATTTCGTTCATCACGTCGCCCACCGTGATCACGTCCCTGTCGACCTTCGCGGCGATGCCGTCCAGCGTGCCCGCTCCCGAAAAACCGGCGGCCAGCAATCCAACTCCCAACAAAACTCGCTTCATCTTTTGAACGTTCCCCTGTGTCCGTGTGACGTGAAAACCGAATTGCCGACGGCGGCCGCGCTATTCGAACTGGTGGTAGAAAAGCACGCGCGTGCGGTGCGGCGGTCCGGAACGGTCCCACGTGCGCCAGGAATCGGGCCGGGACCCTTCGCCGCCGTTCTTGAGCAGATACAAATCCGCCATGTCCTTGTAGCCGCCGCCGGCGCCGCCGTTGCGCGCGGGCGTGGGAATCGCGGGATCGCGCCACACCAGCGCCACGGCGCGGATGCCGCGGCGGCTTTTGTCGTTGATGCTGATGGTGTTCATTTCCGCGCGCACGAACACGAGGAACAGCTGCTGGCGGTTCACGAAACAGTTGCGCCAGAACGCGTACAGGAATTTGCGGTCGGCGAACGTCAAATCGTCGCCGAACGCCTCCAAAGGATCGTCGCCGGGGTTCAACGCCTGCGAAGCGCCGGAACTCTGGTCTTTTCCGCCCCAGTCCAGACTGTCGTAGGCCGCCAGCCACGAACCGATGGAAGCGTCAGCCACCGAACGGCGGAAGAACTCGGAAAAACGCTGGCCGAGCGCCTGGGTTTCCTCGAACGTCCAGCGCGACGCGTCGTCCATGCTCTTGGTGCAGAACGAACGCTGCAGACCGTTGACAAGTTTCTCGAACTGCGTCCGCTTTTCGGTCCGCTCGGAGGAGCAGCACAGGTTTTGCGCGTTCGTGCCGGCGGCGAACCAGTCGTACGGCGTGTTGGCCAACGCCAACGCGACGAACCGGCTGTCGCCGTAGGGGTTGACGCGGAACGCCTCTTCGGAGGCGCATTCGTGCATCCGCAGCAGGCCGAAATCGTCCTCGCCGCCGAGCGCCGGCGGCAGATAGCTGCGCCACATGACGTCGGCGTCGGCGAGGGCGCCTGGAGACGTGCGGACCACGCCGTCGAAGTTTCTGCGCATCATGAACTCGCCCCACTCGGGGTCGCCCTCGTTTCCGGGGAAGGGTTTCAAACGCGGAATGAACATCAATTCGTAGGGACTTTGCAGATAGCCCTGGTTGGACACGAACATGAACACGTCGCGGTCGCGTCCCTGGAGGCCGTCGTTCATCACGGGATGCACCGCCTCGTCCAGCCAACGCTCCGCGGGATCCTTCTGCGGGTCGTTGTCCGGCGCGAAAGCCACCCAGTCCTCGGGCGCGTAGTTGTAGCGCGGGTCGCAGCAGTAGTAGCTGCTCTGGTCGAACGTGGCGTTCAGCGTGCCAGTCTGTTTGGCGAGCGTCAGCAGCGACGCGCGGTCGAACTTGAGATCGACGCCCGACGTGAAGAAGCGGAGCAGCGGCCGGTCGCCGATGTTGTTGGCGCAGGTGCGCCACACGTCGGGCATGTCGACGTCCGTGTGGTCGTTGTGGTTGTTGATCGAATCGTAGTGGACGTGCGCGGGCACGAGGTCCACGGTGGCGTTGTCGCTGTCGGAAATGCGCACCCACACGGCCAACGACGGACGGAACGTGCCGCCGTCGCCGATTTTGGCGAACGTCCAGTCGCTCTTGTACAGACGGAAGGCGTTTTGGTAGACCTCGTCCGTAAGGTTGCCGTCGGCGTCCAGGGGCCACACGTATTTGCCGGACGTCTCGTTGTACTGGTATTTCGCCAGTTCCAGGCCGCGGTCGCCGTTCGCCGACATGCCCGTGGTGTACGGCGAGGGCGAGAACGAAAAGGACAGGGTGTCGAGCACGACGTCCTCTTCGTCCGTGGAGCAGTCCGGCGCGTCGACGGTCTGCTTGTCGGAAACGAACGTGATGCACGGGGGCGGGTTTTCGCCGCCGCGGCCGGCCATGTCGCGCGTCGGCCACGTGAACGGCGCCTCGGGCAGGCACAACCGGTTCGCGTCGGGATTGTTGAACGGGATGCGCAACCCGCCATCGGTCCAGGTGGCGCCGCTGGAATCCGTGAAGAAAAGGCGCGCCACGCACTGCACGGAGAACGACTTCTTCTTCAGGCGGTTCGCCACGCGGCGGAACGGAAACGCGCAAGTGACGTTGATTTCGGGATCGACCGCGAAACACAGCGTGTGCGTGTATTCGTTGATTTCGTCCGGCTCCTCGCCGTCCTGCTTGGCGGGACCCGTTTCGACCGGCGTCTTCTTCACGCCCAGGCGGAAATTGAAAATGCCGCCGGCTTCGATGCCCACGACCATGGGCGCGATTTCCGTGCACGGCATGGCCAGCGACAACGGCACGCTGTCGCTGTCCAGATAATCGCACAACATGCCGGTGGCGATGATGGGCAGCGTGTCGAAATACGTGCCCGCCCACGGCTGGCGCTTGTAGTCGATGTTGTAGCAGTGGGACAACGACGTTTTGCCCGGGGCGTCGCCAGGAAACCACGAGCCGCACAGGGCGAACGGCTGGTGGGCGGGATTGTCCAAATCGACGCGCCACGTCGAATTCGTCTTCGGGAACCAGGTGTCGGTGATGAACGCCTGGCGGACCACGTCGTTGGACGTCATTCCAGCGTACCAGGAGTCGGACGAACTCGTCCAGTTCCGGATCATGTTGCCGAACGGCGAACCGCGCTTGATTTTGGCGTCCTGAGCGAAATTGCACGCGAGATTGTAGTCCATCATCGACGTGAACGCCACCATCGGATCGTTGTTGCCGCGGCGCGAAAGGAAGTAGTCGAAATCGCTGGCCGGAATTTCCGGATCGTCGAACGATCCTTCGCGGGACAGGAGGGCCCCCAGCGAAATGGGCGCGCCCACGGACCGGTTCGTGTTCGCGTGCAGCTTGTTCACGTCCAGGAAGTCGGATACGTTCACCGCCACGAAAGCGTAGCGCCCCAAGTCGTAGTTGAAGCCGCGCCACACGGCGTTCGTGGTGCAGCGCGCGCCCCAGCGGACCTCGTTCACGATGGCCGGCGGCAGATAGCCGAGCCCTTCCAGCGTGAGCACCGACACCGTGTTCGACCAGTCGCACGTGCCGAACGGCATGAGCACGCGGCTTTTCCAGACGTCCGTCCCCCAAAGCGAACCGTCGCGCGTCAAGGAGACGTTCTTGCCCACGCCGGGGAACGGGTCGTCGCCGACGGCCGCGTCGATCTCGTCGATGGCGTACGCCAACGCGGCTTTCACGAACTGGCGTTCCGCCATGGCGCGGCGGAAGAAGGTGGAAGGCAAACGGCTTTCGCGCATGTACACGGCGAACGAAACGACGGACGCCGTGACGAACGCCATCACGCCGAGGACGATGAGAAGTGCCGATCCGCGTTTGTTCATTGCCGCTCCAATTCGCCCAACCGGTAGAAATTGGGCAGATAGAGAATGGTGGAAAGTTCCTTGCCGACTTCGTCTTCCTCAGGCGATTCCTGGGTGACCTCGATGGACACGTGGTAGGGCGTGCCCCAGGGATCGTGCAGTTTGCCGTCCGACGAAACCGCGCCGTTGAACAGCACCGGTATCTTTTCGCCGCCGGCCGTTTTGCCGCCGTCGCCCAAAATGAAGCCCAGGTTCTTTTCCGTCGCCTCCTGGTCGCTCATCGCGTGTCCGTTCAGGGACTTGTTTTCGGAAATGTTTTCGTAGGCGAGGATGGCGTTCGAAATTTCGTGCACTTCCGCGTCGGCGCGGACGATGCGCGTGCGCCGGCGCGCCGACGCCACGGCGCTCGAAAGCGCGCCCGTCAGCACGGTGAGCATGGCGATCACCGTCAACAGTTCCAAGAGCGTGAATCCGCGTCGCCGGCTCATTCCACCACGTCTCCCATCCACGACGAGATGTCGTCTTCCGTGTCGAACTTGCGGTCGGGCCCGGCGGAAACCACGCCCACGAGGCATCCCGCCGCCCGGCCCGATTTGCCGCCCTTGCCGCTCACCTGCCAGGCGTCCGAGTCCGGACGGTTCACCGACGATTTCACCCATTGCGGAACGCCGAAGGCGCGAGCGCGGACGTTGCCGCGGACGTCCCACGGAGACACCGTCATCAGGGGTCTTTCGCCGTAAAGCCGCGGCAGCAGGTTGTCCGCCTCGACCTGGTGGTTCACAATCTTCTGCTGGGCCGAACCGAGCTCGATCACGCTCGCGCTGCCGGCGCGCCAGGAGATGGCGCTCTGGTTCATCATGGTCGAAAGCAGCACCACGATCATGGACAGCAGCAGCGACGCCACCATGAGTTCGATCAGGGAAAAGCCGCGTTTCATCGGTTTGGATCCCCCTGGAAATGGACGGCCGTGAAATACATCGGCTGGCTGATCAGATACACGAAACGGTTGGCGCGCACGCAGCGGACCGCCACGTTCACGACCGGCGAAAACTCGGTGTCGCGGGAAATGACGAGCGAGTACACCATGCCACCTTCTTCGCCGGGCGTCGGCACGCCCTGGACGAACCTCCGCACGTCCGGCTCGAGGTACGGCACGAGGAGGTCCACCAGCTTGCGGTAGGCGTCCTGCGCCTTGCGCAGCGGCGAACCCGTGACGTAGACGCCGGCGCCGACCGTGGAGGACGCGTCCATGTACGCGCGCCATCCCGCGGCCGGCCACAGACGGCACACGGGCACCACCTTCAGGTCTTGGTCGCGGATTTCCGCCGGCGAGCCGATTTTGGTCCAGACGCTCCAGGGAATGTTCGTGGAGGACAGCGCGAACGCGAGCGGATTGATCACGCGCTCGGCCAAAGCGGCGCCGGCCGTGTCCTCGCGGCCCATCGAACCTTCGCGGAACGCATACGTGTAGAGCGACAGCAGCCCGGAAATGGCCACGGCCACGATGCCGAGCGCCAGCGTCACCTCGGTGAGCGAGAAACCGGATTTGGAGGTCGCGCGCGCCATGTCACAGATTCCCCGTGGTTGTGGACGAAGTTCCCACTTTGCGCAACTCGACGCGCTTGCCTTCGACGGCACGGATGGAGTGGACGTCTACGGATCCCTCGAGCGCGGCGCCCGTCGCGTCGGGATCGAACACGATCGATTTCACGAACTTGACCGGATCGTCGAGCGACGACGGCAAGTCGGATTTGGAACCGAACACGTAGCCGTTGGGCAGCACCGTGTCCTTGAACGACACCGCGTACACGTCGCCCAGTTGCCAGGACACGCCGTTCGCGTCCGCGACCTTGAAGCAAACGCCCGGAATTTCCCGGACGGGATTGCCGTCCGCGTCCACGGGCGGCTCGAAATAGAAATCTTCCATGGGGAACAAATCGGAGCCCACGATGGCGTTCATGAGCACTTTGGAACAGGGAAGCTTCCGGCTGCCCTGCGCGTCCCGTTCGGACGTCAACTTGAAAAGCCGCATCATCTGCGCCGCGCCCGTGGCGTTGCGGCCGGACGCCTTGGTTTTCGGGTTCTTCACCACCGGATCCTTGGAATCCAGAATCGCGTACTCCTGCTCGAGGTCGTTGCACTCGTCCGCCAGATAGTTCCCGAACACGCGCGTGATGCGCCCGATGCCGCGCACCGCGACGGCTTCGCCGTGGGCCATGTAATCCGTTTTGTTTTCGGGCGAGTCGTCGCCCTCCTGCGAAATCACGTTGTAGAAAAAGACGGCCGTCAAGGCGTGGTCGGCGCGGGCGCGGTTCTGGGCCGCGGAGACGACGAGCGTGGCGGACGCGATCACGCCGCGGTCCTCCATGCCGCGCACGACGCCGCGGTAGGCGCCCATGGAAATGGTTGCCATCATCGCCGTGATGGCGATGACCGTAAGCAGTTCCAGCAATGTGAAGGCCTGTTTCACGTTCGTTCCGTCAATAGTCGTGGCACCAGTTCGGGCATTTCGATTGGATACCCGCGCCCTTTTCCTCGACGCACATGCCGGCTTCGGTGTCGCTCGTGACGCAGCACTTCTGGCAGCAATGCGTCACCTGCACCATGTCCGTGCGGGGCTTGTAGATGATCGTGAAGCGGTGGAAATGCGCCTTGCCGAACGTCGGATAGCCGACCGTCAGCTGCGACACGGGAATCTTCTGGCGCATGGCGACGTTGAAATCCATGCCGCCTTTCCGCTTCCAGGAATCGAAGGCGATCGACTTGCGCGCCACGAACATCGACTGCGGGTCGAGGTAGGGATTCGCTCCTTTTCGGCACGATTCGCGCAACAACTGGCCGAAGATGCTGTCGGCCTGGTCGTCGGAAAGAACGTAATACGGCTTGTCGGACGCGGTTTTCGCGTAGTTCTCCAGCACTCCGGGCCATTTGCCGTTGCGGAGGTTGTAGGTTTCGATGGCCGTCTGGAGCGACTGCTCGATGGCCGCCATGCGGCGCTTGCGGGCCATCCAGTAGGCGCCGGCGGCCGTTTCGGCCACCAGCCCCACGAGAATGCCGAGAATCGCGATCGCGATCAGCAATTCAAGAATGGTGAAACCGTTCCGGCGCATCAACGCACCTCCTGCGTCAAACGCCAGCTGAACACGTCGTCCGTGCGGCCGGCGAGGTTCGGATCCTCCACTTTGCCGTCGGGGCCGCACCCCCACGCGATGGCGGCCGCGCGCACGCGCACCTTCCGTCCGCCCACCGTCGCCTCGGTGATGCCGTCGTCGTCGTCGTCGATGGCGTAGCGGATGAGATGGTCGTGGATCGATCCGCCGCTCGGCACGATGGCGTCTTCCCCGGCGCGTTTGTTGCGCTTCAGCACGGCCGCGCCGTAGGAATCGACGAGCCCCAGCCGGTCGCGGCCGATCGTGCGCAGGACGCCGTCGGCGTCCGAGTCGGAAATGATGTTCATGAGGCCTTCCTTCGCGAAAGCGGCGGCGACCTCGGCGTTGATGACGCCCTCCCCTTCCGCCACGCCTTTCAGGATGGCCGTCGGCCACACCTTCTTTTCCTGGATGAGGTAGATGAGCGACGTCGCCACTTCGGAAACGAGTTCCTGGTCCTTGGCGCGCTGCCCGCTGCGCGACACCTTGCTGAAGGAGTTCAGCGCGACGCCCATCAGCACCGCCAGGATCGTGATCGTGACGAGCAGTTCGAGAAGCGTGAATCCGTGTCGTTCGGCGCGTGGCATGGCAAAACCTTTCAGTGGCTCAGATGGACGACGTCGTCCGCCATCCACGCGGCGGCGACCTTTCGTTGCGTTTCGGCGGGGATGTCTTCGTCCTGGAGGTCGTCGAGCGACATCCACGGCGGGAACGTGGCTCCCGCCCTTTCCTTGTCCTGGTACGCCGCGCCGCCCGGACCGCCGCTCCACAGGCGGTAGCTGGTGTACGGCGGTTGCGAAAAGTAGTAGAAGTCGTGGCCGAAACCGTCCGTGATCGTGTAGTTGTCGAGCACGTACTGGTCGCCGATCACGCCAGTGCCGCTCTGGCCCGGGGAAAACGCCTGGTCGTACACGTCCATCCAGCGTTCGATCAGCAGCGTGCTCATGCCGTTGCCGATTTCCACGCCGTAGAGAACGCGTTGGCGGCCCATCACCATGTCGCCGGCGAGGTTCTGTATCCACCGCTGGCACACGGCCTGCGAGGGGATCATTTCGATGCGCCAGCGTTTCGACTTGTCGGTTCCGTTCTCGCCGCCGAGGTCGTTGAGGAATTCCTTCCAGTCGGTGTACGGCGTGCCGTCAAGCCAATAGCGCGCGGGAAGCGCGTTGTTGGCCGTCCACTGGGCGAACGTCATGGGGTTGTCGCCCTCGATGTTCTCGCCGCAGGCGCAGCCCATCATGATGAGATAGCGCGGCAGCAGGAACGCGAGCAGGCCGAAACGGAAAAGCTTGATGTCGTTCCAGTCCTCCATGTCGCAAAGCCGCGTGCCCGGGGCCACGTTGGGATCCTTCGACGCGGCGGTGAACCGGCCCCACGGGTTGCCGATGTCGAATCCCGCCAGCGCGGACTGCAGATACTGCGCCACGAGCCCTTCGCCCAGTTCCTCCTTGGCTTGCGCGATGTCGTCGTCGTACACGCCGGAGTTGAGCTTTTCGATGATATTGTCCGACGTTTCGATCACGTGGGCGCCCTGGTCCGACTCGTAGGGGAAATCCATCCGCACTGGCTGCGCCTTGCAGGCCGTGGTGACCTGCATGATGATGTCCTTCCAGGGGTAGCCGCCCCACTTGCGGTTGAACGCCTTGTCCGGTTCGCCGTAGTACTCGCCGTTCTGGGTGCAGGCGCGGTAGATGTCCTGGTACCCGTGCACCTTCACCGGCGGATACGAACCGAAGGCCGCCATGTAGCCGGAAAGCGCGTTTTCGAGGCGCTGCATCCTCGACACCGTGTCCGCGATGCTGTTCACGCCGCCGGAAATGCCCGTGAGGCGGTAGATCATGGTCATCAGCGAAACCATGATCACCACCACCACCAGCAGCTCCAGAAGAGTAAACGCCTTCTTCATCCGTTCGTTCTCCCGTCCAAACAAACCGTCACATCGCGCCCGCGCCGGACACGTTGGAAATGATCTTGATCATCGGCAGGAACATGGCGATCACGATCGTGCCCACGATCACGGCGAGGAAGATGATCAGCGCCGGCTCGATGGCCGCCGTGAGGCCCGCCACCGCGTTGTCCACTTCGTCGTCGTAGTTGTTGGCGATGCGCGTGAGCATTTCCGGCAGCGCGCCCGTCTCCTCGCCGACCTGCACCATCGACACCACCATCGGCGGGAACACGCCCGACGCGGCCAGCGGGTCCGTCATCGATTCGCCTTCCTTCACCGCGTCGTGCACGCTCTGCAGGGCCTTCGCGATGATGCGGTTGGACGACGTGTCGCGCACGATCGTGAGCGCCTGCAGGATCGGCACGCCGGAAGACAGCAGCGTGCCCAGCGTGCGCGTCACCTGGGAAATGGCGGTGCGCTTCACCAACGTGCCGGTCACGGGGACTTTCAGGCGGATCGCGTCCAGCACGAAATTGCCCTGGGGCGTTTTGTCCACGATCTTGTAGAGCACCACGAGCGCGGCCACGCCCAGACCGATCTGGATGCCGTTGTGCTGCACGAACGCCGAAAATCCCATCACGAATTCCGTGATGGCCGGCAAACGCTCGCCGCCCAGAATGTCCTGGAACACCTGCTTGAACTTCGGAATCACCGCCACGAGCAAAAACGCCGTGATGCCGATGGCCGCCACGAGAACCACCGCCGGGTAGATCATCGCGCCCTTCACCTTGTTCTTGATCTTCTGCGCCTTTTCCTCGAATTCCGCCAGTCGCTGGAGCACGACTTCGAGCACGCCGCCCGCTTCGCCGGCCTTCACCATGTTCACGTACAGGTTGTCGAATATCTTCGGGAACTGCGTGAGCGCCTCGGAAAACGTGCCGCCGCCCTGGATGTTTTCGGACACGCCGTCGAGGCATTCCGCCATCGACGGAATCTGGTTCTGCTTCTTCAGCACCTCGATGCAGCGCATGAGCGGAAGGCCCGCGTTCACCAGCGTCGCAAGCTGGCGCGTGAAGGTGGTGCGGTCCTTGGCCTTCACGCCGCCCTTCATGAACTTCGGCAGCCCGAGCTTGATTTCCTTGTTGAGCCCGCCCTTCGCCGCCGGCTTCTTCGCGCCGCGCGCGCCGCCCTTGGGCTGCGCGGCCGCGTCGGCCTCTTCGCCTTTGATTTCGCCGAGCGCCTTGGGCATCAGGCCGTTCGCGCGGACGGCCGCGATGGCCGCGCCGCGGTTGGCCGCCTCCAGCGTGCCGCGCTGTTCGTTGCCCGACGCGTCCACCGCCACGTATTGAAATTTTGCCATGCCGCGATTCCTCTGCTGTCAAGAGATGCGAGAATTGTACAACGTGCAAGCGCTATTCGTCAAGCGTTCCTTTGTAGGCCACGCGGCGCACCTTTTGGATGGACGTGCGTTCGAGCGGCTCCTTGACCACCACCACCTTCCGGACGCGCTTGTAGTCGGCGAGTTCCGAACACCGCGCGTGCACGTGCGCCTGCACGAGCTTCTCCACGGCCTCCCACGCCATCGGCTGACCGCCCTCGAGCTCCTTGAGCACGTCCTCGTCGGGGTGCACCACGCAGCCGACCTTCTCGCCAGGAATGCCGCCCGTCGTGTAGCCCACCACCACGCAATCCGCCACCAGCGGGTCGCCGGCGATGCGGTTCTCGACTTCCTCCGGGTAGATGTTCTTGCCCTCGCGGTTGACGATCAGCGCCTTCTTGCGCCCGCGGATGGAGATGAGGCCCGTCTCCGCGTCGATGGACGCCAAATCGCCCGTCTTGAGCCAGCCGTCGTCGTACGCCTCGGCCGTGGCCTCGTCGTTGTGCCAGTAGCCCTTCATCGTGATCGGGCCCTTCACCTGCAGTTCGCCGATGCCCTGCTCGTTTTTGTCCGCCAGCCGCACTTCGATGTTGGACAGTTTGAGGCCGATCGTGCCGATTTTCGCGCACTTCGGCCCCGCCACCGACACCACCGGCGAACATTCGGTGAGCCCGTAGCCCTCCAGCAGCGTGATGCCGAGCTTCTTGTACCCCTCGAGCACGTGCTTCGGACACGGCGCTCCGCCCACGATCATGAAGCGCAATTTGCCGCCCAGCCCCTTTTTGACGTTCTTGTAGACAATCGACTTGAGCCCCGCCGCGATCAGGAACTTCGCCGCCTTGGAGGCCTTGAGCTTCGCGTCGATCTTGTCGTACACCTTCTCGGCCAGCAGCGGCACCGCCATCACCAGCGTGGGCTGCACGAGCTTCACGTCTTCGCCCACCGTGTAGAGCGACCTGACGAAACTCATCGTCATGCCGCGGTAGAGCCCCAGCACGAAGTTGGCGAGGAAGGAGAACGCGTGGAACAGCGGCAGGATGATGAGCAGACTGTCGGAACTGTCCACGCGCTCGCCGAACGCGCCGAGCGCGCCTTCGACGTCCGCCATGAAGTTCCCGTGCGTGAGCATCGCCCCCTTGGGCTTGCCCGTGGTGCCGGAGGTGTAGATGACGCTCGCCACGTCGTCTTCGCGCGCCACGTTGCGCGCGAACCACGTGCCGTCGTGGTCGCGCAGGTTCTCGTAGTCGTACACGGGCACCTGGCCGATGGCGTCGTAGGACGGCTGGCCGCCGTCCACTATCACCACCGCGCGCAAATCGGGCAGATCGGCGGCGATCTGCCGCATCATCTCCAGATGCGCCTTGTCCGTGGTGACCACCACGGCGCCGGAATCCTTGAGGATGTACTGGACTTCCGCGTTGTGGAGCTTGGGGTCGAGGGGCACCACGCTCACGCCGCAGCCGGACTGCGCCAGATACGCCTCCATCCAGACGGGGCCGTTGCCGAGAATCAAAGCGACGTTTTCCTCGCGCGGCTTCAATCCGAACTTGGGCCCGTATGCGTCCGCGGTCGAACGCACGCCGTCCAGAAACGCCTTCCACGTGCGCTCGTGCCAGGTCTTGTCGGAACCAAAAGACCTCAGCGCCACGGCGTCCGGCGTCTCGGATGCAAACTTCTCCAAACACGATCGAATGGTCATGCACTACTCCTTTGCCCCAATAAGATACCACAAACGTCCGCCAAAGGCAACTGGAAGGTCGGCCGCAGAGTTTTTCAGTCCTCCGTCACGGAAAAAGACGCGGCGGCGGACACGCCTTCGGCGTTGGCGCAGAGGACGACGTGTTCGCCCGGCGTCATGTCGAAAGCGAACGGATCCGACCCCGTCGTTTCGCCTGTCGGAACGTCGTCCAGAAACCACCACAGCCGCGCGCCCTGCGGATTGCCCACCGCGCGGCACACCACCTTCTGCTGCGGCATGCCCGCGACGCGGCGGAATTTCGCCCCGTCTTCCGGCTTGGCGATGGACAGTTTCCCGGCCGTCGACGCGCGCCCCGAAAACGCCGCCAGCTGCGCGTCTTCGCGCACCACGACGCGGCCGTCGAGTCCGCGCACGTGCATGTCGCACGGCTTGTTCGAACTGCGCCCCGCGAGCGCGCGGCCCGTTTCCGAGGCGGGACAGTCCGGTCCCGCCGGCGCGCCGGTGAGCGAACAGACTTTGCGGCGCGTCACCTCGCCGGGCTCCACGAACCACGGCCCGTCGTTCCGCGGATACAACGCCCGCGCGACACCCCACGCCACCGGCGCCGCGGCTTTCACGCCCACGAGCGTGACGTCGCCGAAACCGCCGCGCTTGTGCCCGCACCACACGCCCACGACGTATTCCGGATTCCACAGCACGGTCCACGCGTCGCGGTACGCGGCGCTCGTGCCCGTCTTCCACGCGAACCGCGGCAACGGCACGTCCGCCACGTGCCCCAGGGCCTCGCCGCTGCGCTCGTCGCCGGAAAGCATTTCGGTCGTCAGATGCGCCGCCCCGCGCGAACACGCGTCGCCGCCGCCCTGCGCCAGCGTGCGGTAGGCCGCCACGAGCTCCATCAGCGTCACCTCCACGTTGCCGATCGCCATGCCGAGTCCCGCGTCCGCCGCCGACGAAACGTGCCCGAAGCCGAACGCGCGCAATTCGTCGGCGAACGCGGGCACGCCAACCTCCTTGAGCAGCCGCACGAAGGGAACGTTGAGCGACAGCACCAGCGCGTCCTGCAGCGACACGCGCCCGCGGTGCCGCGCGTCGAAGTTCGTGGGGCGGTATCCGTGCGCGGCCATCGGCACGTCCGCGAGGCGCGTTTCGGGCGTCGCCAGTCCCCTGTCCATCGCGAGCGCCGCGAGGAACGGCTTCAACGTCGAACCCGCTGGACGCGGCGCGAGCGCGGTGTTCACCTGCCCGCCGTCCGGCGAAAAGTAGTCTCCGCTGCACGCGAGCGCGAGCACGCCGCCCGTCTCCACGCGCATCACCGCACCCGCCGCGGAATAGCCGCCCGCGTCCGCCGCGCGGTTCACCGCCGTCTCCAGCACGCGCTGGACGTCCGCGTCGAGCGCCGTTTTGAAATCGCCGCTCCTGCGCTGCGCGTGACGGTCCTTGCCGAGCGTGCGCATCGCCCAGTCGCAATAGTACGGGTGCTTGAACGGACGCGGCGCCCGGCAAATCACGGGACGGATCGCCCGCGCCCCGGAGAGTTGGGCGTCGTCGATCATGCCCAGCTCGCGCATGCGCCCAAGCACGTAGTCGCGCCGCTTGAACGCGCGGTCGAAGCCGCGGTCCGGACGGAACCGCGAAGGCGCCTGGACCATGCCGGCGAGCATGGCGGCCTCGGCCACGCCAAGCTGCTTGGCGCCCTTGCCGAACCAACCGTTCGCCGCCGCCTCGACGCCGATGAAGTTCGACCCGAACGGCGCCCGGTTGAGGTACTGCGACAAAATCCAGCGCTTGTCCTTGGCGCGCTCCATCTTGAGCGCCATCACGGCCTCCTTGTACTTCCACCACAGCGACTTGGGATGCGGCTTTATGAGCCGCACCGCCTGCATCGTGAGCGTGGACGCGCCGGAAACGCGGCGTCGGCAGGTGACGTTCTGGAACGCGGCGCGCAGCACGGAAAGCGGCCGCACGCCGCAATGCTTCCAGAACGTGCCGTCCTCGGCGGCGACGAGCGCCTTCACGACCCAGTCTTCCGGATCGGCCTCGTAATAGGGGCGGCAGTCCACGTCGCCCTCGCCCAACGACACGCGCAGCACGTCGCCGGCGGCGTCGCGCAACACGATGCCGCCGGGGTAGACGTCGGACCCGGCGTCAGTCCAGTCAATGCACCACCACGACGCGGCCAGGAGCGCGACGAGCGTGCAGCTCAGGATTGTACATCCCTTCCACGCTCGTGCCCGGCAGAACGAAATCGCCCGCCGAAACCACCCGCACCGGATAAGCGAAGAACGCTTCATGGCCCGCCTCCAGTTCGAACCGCTTCGAAAAGACCAGCATGCGGTCGTCGCGCGCGTCGTGGCGCAGCACCCAGTCGCTGACGCGCGAAACGGATCCCGTGCCGCACGTCTTCGCGGCGTTGATTTCGCGTTGGACCGGCTCGAATCCGCCGGGGAACAGGTCTTCGATCACGAGATCGTTCACCACGCGCGTCACGTCGGACGTGATCGACAGCGTGCAGACGAGGAGGTCGCCGCACTTCAGGTTCGACAAATCCGCCTCGGCGCCTTCGGGCGTGCGGTAGCGGCGCTCCACGAAAAGCCCCTGCTGGTCGTCGCGGACGTCCTCCGGTTTCGGCAGCGACAAGGCGTGCCACACCACGAACTTCTCGCCCGGCTTCGGCGGATGCGCGCGAAAATACGAGCCGATGGCGACGAGCGCGTGCGCATTGTCGCCCGTGGTGCCCCAGCAGAACCGGCGCTTGTCGCGCTTCGCGTCGAGCCACCGGACGAGCGGGAGAATCCGCGCGTCGTCAGGATCCGCCGCCAGCAGCGCCATCAGCGCGAACGACGCCTCCTTCACGGACTGCGGCTCGAAGGCGTCCGCGAGCAGCGTTTTGGCGCGCGTCAGGTCGTTCGCCTCGGCGAACGCGAGCGCGAGCCGCGCGCGGTCGAGCGCGTTCAACGACTTCCGCTTGTCGTACAGCGACAACATGCCGCTCTTCGGCGGCTTGCCTGCCAGCGCCAGGGAAAGCGACGCGTAGACCGCGACCGACGGATCGTCATGGCCGCACCACCATTCGAGCAGCTTCAGCACGTGCCGTTCGGCCACGGGATTGCAGGCCAGTCCGGCCTTGCCGGCCGCGACGAGGAAATGCGCGGCGTAAAGCGACGTTTCGGGATCCCAGGGTTCGTACGAGCTGTCGGGCCACGTCACGAAATTTCTCGCGCGGATCATCGATTCGACGCGGCGGACGCCCGCCTGGGCGTATTCGGCGCCGTTGGAAACCACCGTGTTCAGCAAACCGCCGGCCGCGACGAGCGGGAAGATGCGCGACGCCGTCTGTTCCAGGCATCCGTGCGGATAGTCCGCCAGCCATTTGAGGGCCGCTTCGTACTTCCCGACGGGCGTCTCGAACGCGCGTGCCGTCCACCGGCCTTCCGCCGGCGGCGTCCAGTCCTCCTCGCGGCAGGACCCGGCCGCCTCCTGCCACGCCACGGCCGGACGCACCGGCAGCTCGATCGTCTGCGCGTGCACCTCGCCGAAACCTTCGGCGCGGTAGACCAGCTCCACGTGGCCCGGCTCGGCGGGCGCGGTCAGCCGCGCCACGAGGTTCGTGGACGAATCCTTCTTCATCGCCACGCGGAACGTCTTGCCGCCCACCGACGCCACCACCTCGCCGTCGGACCCGCTGCGGTTGTGCAGCGGCAGCGTCGCCTCGTAGACGTCGCCCGGCGCCACGAAACGCGGCGCGTCGGGCTGCGCCACGAGCTTCGGCGCCACCTTCTTCTGGATCGACGCGGCGCCCGCCGCGGCGGCGGAACGCACCACCGCCGTCACGCGCACTTCGCCGACGAATTCGGGCAGCGCGAACCGCGCCTTGCCGCGGCCGTTCGCGAGCGGCACGTCCGCCTGCCACAGCGCGAGCGGCTTGAAGCGGCGCGAACCGACTGGGCTCACGCGCGAAAGCAGATGTGCGCCGAGATCGCCGCCCGTCTTCGCGCCGTTCCCCCTGAGGCCGTCGTCGTAAACGGGCAGCATCTTGTCGTAGAAGTCGAAGAGCGGATGGCGTCCCTCGCGCCAAAGCGCGAAGTGGTCGACGGGCGCGGGTGTCTTCTCGCCCGTGAGGACGTTGATGCTCTCGTCCACGACCGTCACCGTGGCCACCGCGCCGGAAACGCACGCGCCCGCCGCGACCACGTCCACCGCCACGTCCGCGCCGCCGCCCGCCGGCCGCAGGGCCACCGCGGCGTCGAGCGACACGTCCAGCTCGTTCTCGCGCGGACGCACGCCGATCGTGACCTGGCCGTGCGCGCGCGCCGCCAGGCGCTTCGCGCTCGCCTCCACGCTCTGCACCACGGAAAGGTACACGTCGAGGTTCGGCGCATGCTCGCGCGCCACGGGACGCAGCACGATTTCGCTGGTGGCGTTCGTGAGTTCGAGGATTTCCGTGTACAACTCCTTCTCGCGCATCACCGAAAGCACGGCGTGTCCCGCGAACGGCGACTTCACGATCAGCCGCGGCGTCTCGCCCGCGCGGTAGAACGCCTTGTCAGGACGCATCGCCACGGCCGTGGGATTCGCGAGCGGCGCGCGGATCGACTCGTCGCCCCACGTGCTCAAATAAAACGCCTTCGAATAGGACGCGCCCGTATCCTCGTCCAAAACCGTGATCACGTAGTCGCCGGCGGCGTTCACCGGCATCGTCCATTCGGCGTCCTTTTCCGCTGGCGTCTCGAGCGTGTCGTTTTCCACCACCGTGCTGCGGACGCGTTCGCAGTCCCACGTGTTCCAGCCGTTCCCCTGCGCGCGGTAGGTGTACACGTTGTCCACGCGCTCGAGCTTCACGGAAAGCGTCTTCCCGCCGGACGCGCGCCTGCCGTTGGGCAGCACGCACGCGAACGGGATTTTCGCGAAGCCGTTTTCCGGCGCGCGCAGCCAGCCGGTGAGCGTGGAGCCCACGTAGCAGGGATAGTGGTGGAGCAGCGTCGTGGCGCGCGCCGCCGCAGGACGGCCGCCGTCCTCGATCACCACGCCCTGGCACGTGGCGCGGACCATGGCCTTGGGCTTGCCGAGGGCTTCCGGCATGGCGGCGGCGAAACGCGCCGTGCCCGCGTCGTCGAGCGTCAAGACGGCGATGCGCTCGAAATTCGGCTTCAGGCCGCGCGCTTCGTCGCCGAAGGAATACCCCTTCCACGCTTCCGGCGCGAACGGCGCGTCCTCGAACACGACGGCCCCCTTGCACAGAAGCGCGCGCGCGGGCCCTCCGAAGAAATGCTCAGCCGACACGGCGAACGCGAAGTTCGTGGTTCCGGCGTCGGCGTCGGGTGCGACCTTCACGCGCACCTGCGGCGGCGCGAACTCTTCGATTTTCACCGTGGCGCTGCCGAGCTCGGCGCCCTTCTCGCCGGGCAGTTTGGCCACGATCGTCCACTTGCCGCTCGGCTGGTCGTCCGGCACCGAGAAACCGTCGCACGTCGCCGCGCCGGTCGCGTCGGGCAGCGCCGTCGCCACGGCGAACGCGTCGCCCTCGGGATCGCGCAGTTCGAGCGTCACGGGGAACGGCTTCGGCGCGCGCATCGAGCCGTCGCGCAGGATCAGCTGGAAGAAAATCTTCTCGCCGTGGCGGTAGATGCCGCGCTCGGTCCAGCAAAAGCCCGTGCATTCGCCGGGCTCCAGAAACGCGGGCCGTCCGCCGTCCGGCAGCGTCTCGTCGATTTCGTTGCGGTCGGAAAGCGCCAGGAACGCGCGGTCGTCCCCGGCGGCGGACGACACCACCACGGCGAACGGCTCGCCGGCGGCGACGCGCTTCGGCGCGCACCAGCCGTTCATGCCCGTGCGGCCGGAAAACACCTTGACGTTCGCCGCCGAATACACGTCGACCTGCGCGTCCCACACGGGGCGTCCGCTCGTGAGCGACGCGACCCACACGCCCACGCCGTCCCCGGATTTCCGCACGGAAACGCCCAAATCCGTCACGCACACCAGACGATACGTCCGCGGATTGTAGTTCGTGTTGCGGTTGCAACCGTGGTCGTCCCATAAATACTCCGAGTCGCATAACGGCTTGTCGCCGCTGCCGATGGCCACGAGAAATATGCCGTTGCGCGGACCGCCGTCCGCGACCGACACGGGCAGCGTCGTCTTCGACGGCTCGTTCAAAAGGTTCCGGCACGTCCGCCTGACGAGCGTCGGCTCGCCGGACAACTCTTCCGTGTTCTTGTGATCGACGTCGCCGCCGGGCCAATAACCGTAGTACCTGTCCGCCTCGCGCGCCAGCAACTGGACGACGTTGGCCGGTTCGACGCGGCGGATTTCCGCCTGCACGCTGTCGTAGTTGACGCTCTCAAGCGCGACGGACCGCGCGCCGCAGGCGGGCAGATAGCGGCCGCCATCGGCGAACCGAACCGCAGGCGTCCTGTCGTCCCGCGTGAACGTGTAGACGTAATCCTCCGCCAACGCGCCCGTCGCGACCGGCACGCCGTCAATCGGCGCCAGGGGCAACCCCTTGCGGATGCGCAACGTCACGTTCGTCCGGAACGCGAAATCACCGGAAATGACCATGCCATTCATGACGTAGTCGCCTCTTAGCCACGATCTGCGTGGCGTCACGCCGAAGACGCCGGTGCGCAGAGGCGACACGCTCACGTGGGAACGCGCCAAAGCGAAATCCGGAATTTCGCTGAACTTGACCACGATTTCGGAACCTCCGCCGTATTCCACGCCCGTGATTTCCAGTTGCGGCGGCGCTTCGGCCGTTTTCTCCGTCGCGGCGGCGTTCTGCGCGGCGGCGACGACCGGGATTTTGAGCTTCTGCCCGACATGGATTTCATCGCGGTCGGAAAGACCGTTCGCGGCAAGCAGATCGCACGGCGCGCACCTCGCGCGGATGGCGATCGAAACGATGTCGTCGGACTCACGGACGACGTACCAGTCGAACTTGGCGGCGGGTTGCGGCAAAAGGCCTGTCTTTTTGCGGACGGCGCGGACCACGGCGCGCAAGCGCTTCATGCCTGGCTTGTGCGAAACGATCGAGACGCCTTTATAGCGTTCGTACACGCGCACCTGACGGTACATCCAGCCAAAACCCGCCAGCGAACAGGCGGCCAACGACAACGTAAAGACGGCAACGCACGCCCAAACGACAGTCGACTTTTTCATGGCAAACTGCTCCTGCAAAAGGTCGGTCAACCGGCGACGGCCGTCTGGACGAGTTCGGCGAATGCGTCCTGCGCCGCTTTGCGCGTGCGCGCGTCGCCCAGCTGTTTGACGACTTCCTCGGCGCGGCTGAAGAAATCTTCCTCGAACAGCGTCACCTTGCGCGTGTTGATTTTCGGCGCCACCACGAACGGAAACGCCGGATTCATTGCCGCGCAACGCGCTTCGGCGGTCTGCCGCCGATCGAGCGACACCCGCTCGAAATGGTCGCGCAGCGCCTTCACGGCCGAGCGCTCCAATTCGCTGAACGCGCCGTCGGAAACGGCCATGGCGATCCACAGCACGAACGCACGGCGCAAATCGGCTTCGGAGCCGAACGCGAAACCGTTCGGCAGCGCCTCGTCCGCCAACTCCACGAACGCCGAAACGCGCTCGGCGGGCGGATAGCACCCGACCTGCGCCGCCGCCATGAGATAGCCGGCTTTGCGCAACGCGCCGTCCAGGCACTGCTTCGCGTTTTTCTGGGTGTAGCCGCGGCACTGCTTGGCCAGCAGCTCGAACGTTTCATATTCGGCGGGCATGATCTCGCCGTCCAAGGCGGCGATCATCAGCGCCACTTCCAGAACGCCGCGGTCGAGCGCCCCCAGCTTCGGATCCGACTTGCGCCCCGGCAATTTCACCAACCCCAAGGCGTCCACGACGTGACTCAACAAATTTCCTTTTTTCATTTTTAAATCCTTTCGTCCGACATTATACCACGTCCGCGCCGCCCGGACGCAAAAACTTCGAAAAACTTCGAAAAAAGAGATCACCGGGTGAGAAGACAAAGAGAATGCAACTTCGGCAATCAAATGCAACACCTACGGCGATGTTGCATTTACTCTTTTCGGCGACCCTCTTTGTTTCGCCGACTGTCCGGCAGTTTCAGCAGCTCCTGTTGTTCCTGTCATCCCGGGCGGCGAATTGCGGCGCGGGCTCGAATGGCCGAGCGGTCACTTCGCCAGCGGCACGGCGGCGAGGTCGGCTATCAGCACCGGCGAATCCCACGTGGGAACGTCCGAAAGAACGGTTTCGTTTCCCTCGATCCGCACGTTTTTCGCGTCGATTTCGCCCACGCGGCCCGTGATCATCTCCACCCACACGGGCGCGTCCAGACGGTCGGGAACGCGCAACGTCGCGCGATCGAATTCGAGTCGGTTCGACGGCCGTTCGTCCGAATACCAGAAAAGATGCAGCGAACGGCCGAAGCGTTTGAAGTCCGCGCGCGTCAGCGTGCGCGGCGCGGCGTCGCGCGGATCGGCTCGGCGCTCGATCGCCGCCGGCAACCGCGTCGCGAGACCGGCCGGTTTGGTGTCGTCGTCGAAAAGCGCGTACACGTTGCGCATCGCGTACCACTTTGGCCGGCGGTAGACGAATTCCTTGAGCGCATTCGACCGCACGAGGCCGAAACTTTGCAACATGAAGGTGTACTGCAGGTCGATCATCGTGAACACGCTGGAGGGAACGTCCCGCGCGGCGTCGCCGATCGCGCGGCGAAGATCCCACTTCGCCTGGGAATGTTCCGTCCATTCGATGCCGTTGAGCGCGTGCGCGAATTCCAGCTGCGCCGGACACCCCACCTCGCCCTGCATCACGTCGAAGTCCGGCGAATAGCTCTTCACGAACTCCCGCAGCGGCATTGCCATCTGCCAGCCGAATTGTCCGTCGCCGGCCTCGTAGCTGTCGTCCGGATTCGGCGAATACGGATGGTAGACGAAGTAGCTCGCGAGATCGAGCGCGTTCTCCCGCTTCAGCTTATCGAGCACCACCGCGTAGTCGCTCTTCGACATGTCCTTCGCCATCGAAATCGCCGTGCAGTAGATCTTCGCCTCGGGCTGCACTTCGCGGACGGCCCGCGCCGTGCGCAAAAACAGTTCGGCGTACTCCGCCGCCTGGCCGAACGGCTCGTTCCACACCTCCCACTCGTCCACCACGTCGCGGTAGCGCGCGACGAGCGCCTTCACGTAGCGGATCCACGCCGCGAACGCCTCGGGGTTTCCCGTGACCTGCTTCACGCGCATGCCCAGGCGGAAGTCGCTGCCCCACACGGGGTTGCCGTAGGAGATGCACACCCAGGGCTTGATCTGCATCGCCGCGCACTCGCGGATCTGCGGATCGAGCCAGGAGAAGTCGTAGACGCCCTTCTCCTGCTCCGTCTTGGCCCAGCCCGAGAAGAACCGCGCGTGCTTGACGCCGAGCATCGGCAGAAGCGCCTTGTAGCTGTCCCATTCGGCGTAGTCGCGGTCCATCGTTTCGCAGCCCACGGACCACTTGGAGCCCTTGATCTGGTCCGACGTGCGCGTCGCGAGGCGGCCGATTTCCTTCAGGCCGAAATCGAGCGCGTTGAGCCGCCGCCAGGTCACGCACGGCTGCTCCTTCTGGAGCATGTTCGTGACGGCCGCTTTCTGCACGTGATCGCCCCAGGCGTCCCAGCTTTTTATCTTGTGCGCGTCCTTGAAGCTCACGACGCGCGCGCCCTCCGCGTCGCTGGCCGTGCGGATCGCCGCCTTGAACATGTTGCCGCCGAGTTCGCGCATGGCGGGAACGGAATTTACGCCGCCGCACAGCGAATAGCCGAATTCGCAGCACGTGGCGAGCCAGGCGTTCGTCAGCGTGCGCACCCAGGCGTCGGACGACAAGTACCCCGCGTCCCACTGCTTCTTCATCAAGTTCCAGTACCCCTGGCGGGCCTGGATGTCGTAACGGCCGTCGTAGACGAGCTTGCCGCCGCGCTGAGACTTCTTCCAATGCTCGCGGAACGCGTTCCAGTGCGCGTTCAGCGCGGGGTCGTCCGCCCCGAAGGTGAACGCCTGGTCCTGCTCGGGACTCGACGGCGAGCTGCGCACCCACGGCGAGTGCAGATCGAGGAACACGATGCGCTTGCCCGCCGATTCGCGCACCACCAGCTCTTTGATCGCCCGGACGCTCGGGTAGCGTCCCTTGGCGTAGTCCCGGTTGTGGTCGTACGGCTTGCGGTTCTTGCCCTGGTCGCCCTCCTCCACGCCGTCCTTGTCCACGAACGGCACGAACCAGCAGTCCGCGTGCGCGCGCAGCCAGGCGGCTTCCGGCGAATCGCCCAGCGCCAGCGCGAACGCGCCTTCCATCGGCGGATTTCCCGTGGTTTCGCAGGCGTGGTGGCGTGCGGTCAACACGAAGAGCCACTCCGCGCGGCCGTGGCATGGCAACCGCGCGAACTCGACGTCGCGCGTGCCGCCGCGCGATTTGCAGAGCGCGCCGAACGTCACGTCCTTGCGTGCGCGGTACGGGGCGACGAACGCATCCCAATCCTTCTGCGAATAGGGGATGGACATGGCGAAGCGCGTTTCGTTTTCGTCCGCCGCGAACGCGTAGTCGAAAGCGTTCGCCGGTTCGTGCCGACGGCCGTCCGCGTTGAGCCATCGCCAGGTGCGTCCCCCGTCGCGGCTGATGGCGGGACCGAGCGACGAAAGGTATTGGAAATCGCCCTCCGGAAAGGCGAAATGCAACTTGCGCCCGGCGGCGCCCGACACGGTGAAGTCGAAGTGGAACCACGAACCCTGCGTGTCGCGCAAATCGGGTTCGACGCGCACGACGCCTGCCGCCTCGTCGACGCCGAGCACCGTCACGTTGCCGCCGGGATGGTCGCAGCGGACCGAAATCGCGCCCCGCGCGGAAAGCGCCAGCAGCACCGTCGAAAATGCGACGAACGCGAAGGTGGTATTCATGCCAGACGCCTCACTTGATTTCGTTCTTGCCGGGTTTCAGGGCGAGCGTTTTGCCGCCGAACGCGAACGTGCCCGCGACGCCTTCCGGCAGCGTGACCACGCCATTGGCGACGCCGCCATCGAACGCGAGATCCTCTTCCACGAAGCCCTTCGGGTGCGGCACTTTCGCGCGGATGAACTTGAGCCCCGCCGGCTGCGGCGCCACGCGCACTTCCGCGAACGCCGGTTTCGCCGGCGTCACGCCCGCGAAACCGGCCTGCATCCAGTAGAGCGGATGCGATCCCCACGCATGGCAGTCGCTGCGAGACACGTGGCCCTTCCACTCGGGATGCTCGATCGTGGTGGCGCAGCCCTGGTCCACGTACGTGCGCCAGAGGTCCAGCCGCTTCATCACGCAGTCCGCGCGGTTCATCAGGAAGCACGCCTGGAACAGGTAATGCGAGAAGTACACCGTGCAGCGCGCGAATTTCGGATCGTCCTTCACCGCGAGCATCGCGTCGAACGCGCGCTTCGCGCGGTCGCCCTCGAGCACGCCGGACACGATGCCGAGCACCTGCGCGTGCTCGCTGCGCGTCTTCAGGGTCTTGCCGTCCTTCGTCTCGGCCGGAACGTCCAGGAGCATGCCCGTCGATTCGTCCCAGAACGCGTCGAGGATCGCCTTCTTGAGCGCGGGGATTTTCGACTCCCACGCGCGCGCCATCGTTTCGTTTCCGCACGCGCGCTCGGCCTTGGCGGCGGATTGCAGGTCGAGCACGTAGAAGAGGTTCACCAGCGAGGACGGACCCTCGCCGGCGTAGGCGCCGGGCGCCGTGCCTGCCGTCCAGTTCTTGTCCCAGTCCATGAAATTCCAGCCCGGCAGCGCCGCCAGCAGCCCCGCCCCGTTCTCGTA
Source organism: Kiritimatiellia bacterium (assembly GCA_024405335.1). Classification (GTDB taxonomy): domain Bacteria; phylum Verrucomicrobiota; class Kiritimatiellia; order RFP12; family UBA1067; genus UBA1731. The sequence continues at coordinate 12,945 of JAKSOX010000001.1, read as the reverse complement.
GAGTTCGAATCCGCTCAGCGCCTTGCGCATCGCCGGCAGACGCGCCTTGAGCCAGTCGAAGTTGTCGTGGTACATGGCGTAGTCGCCGTGCATCAGCAGCCAGCACTGCGTGTAGGTGGCGCCCTCCTGCGTGCCCTGCGTGGGCGCGTTGAACGGCACCTGGCCGTCGTCGCGCTGGCCGAAGTCGAACACCTCGATCGCGCGGCGGATCATGCGGTCGTCGCGCGACAGCGCGGAAAGCGACAGCAGCTGCACGCGCGTGTCGCCGGGATACATCTGCTGCTCGTAGAACGGGCCGTCGAAGAGCATTTCGTGGCTGCAGCTCTGCATCACGCGCGTGCAGATCTTCTGGATCGGGCCGAAGGACTGGTCGTCGCAGGCGAAGGAGCATTCGGGTTCGAGCGGGTAGCGCGTTTCGTCGATCGCGATTTCCTCGAACGTCAGCGGTTCGTCCGCCGTCTTGATCTTGAGCTCGCACCAGCAGCCGCAACGCCACCACTGCACGTTGAACGTCGCGCGCGGGCGGCCGTCCATGCGGAACGTGTCGAAGGTGCCGATGAAGCGCTTGCCGACGAACTGCGAGCGGACGTTCTTTTCGCCTTCCTTCGTGTAGAGGCTTTCGGCCCAGCCCCAACGCACCACGGCGCCCTTGCCGCCGGAAACCACGAGGTGCGGATACGCGCCGTAGTAGTCGCCCAGCTGCCAGCACGCGCTCACTTCCGCGTTCGCGGGCACGGTCCACTTCTTGCCGTCCTTCAGCAGCGCGTTCAGCCGCGCCACCGCGGGATGGCGCGTGCCCTCCTGCGCGTAGAGGTCCGCCTCGGTGGAAACCTTGTCCATGCCGGCCACGAACCGTCCGGGGGTGATCCGGCGGTCGAGCTGCGCGGGCAATTGCGTCGGGAAGAGCATCCAGCCCCAGTTGCGGCCTCCCCAGATGTACTTCGGGGTGGCGCCGGCGCCGTGGGCCACCACTTCCGCCTTCGCCCACTTTTCGGGCTGCATCTCGAGGAATCCGCACCCCGTCAGGTCCAGCGTGAGACCGCACCCCCACACCGACGGGCCGCCGTTGTAGAGCTTCCAGCCCTTGACGATCTCGCCCACTTCCCAGCCGCTGGAAAGCACCTTTTTCGACTTGCCGAGCTCGTCCGCCACCACGATGTCGATGCCCTGTTCCTTGCCGGCCGTGTTGCGCGTGGAAAGCGCGGCGTCGTAGACGCCTTCCGCTTTCAGCACGAACCCGCCGCGGTAGGTGATCTGCGCGAGCGGGGCCTGTCCCCAATGCGTCCAGCACACGGCCTCCAGCACGTGCGGACCGGCCGCGAGTCCCTTCACGCGGTACGAGTTGTACATCCAGTTTTCGACCGTGGCGGCGCGGTCGGGACCGCGCCCGACCACCTTGCCGTCGAGCACGAGCACGTAGCGCTCGTCCGCGGAGACGTCGAACGTGAGCGGCGAACCGTCGGACGTAAACGCGCGGCGGAAACGGAACGTGCGCGGCTTGCCCACGAACGGCGTGTCGGTGGCGCAGCCCGGAAACCAGATCCAGTCCGCGTGGTCGATCGCCTGCACTTTGCGGATGTTGGTGTCGCCGCGCGTGTAGCGCGGCGCGCGCATCACCTGCTCGACTTCAAACGCCCCCGCCGCGAAGACGCCCAGCGTCGCCACGGCCCCGAAAATGATCGTCGCTTTGTTCATGGCGCGGATTATACCACAAACTGGCGGCGCACATCACAACCCGAAGGAAAAATCGGTTGCGGCCATGATTTCCAGCAGTCGCATGCGCGGACCCATCGTTTTGTCCTTGCCGCCCTCCTGGCTGCCCAAAACGACGCCCGCGAAGCCGCGTTTTGGATCCACCATAATCGCGGGGCCTGTCCATCCGACGTGGCTGATGGCAGCGTCCGAAAATTTCGACTCACCCCATGCGGAGGTGTGCGGAGAAGTGCCGCGCATGTCCCAGCCGAAACTGCGACGGACGCCGTCCCTCTCGAAACACGGCGTGAACAAGAGGTCGTAGTACGCTTTCGGGAAGCGCTTGCGCTCGAGCAGATCCGTCACGAATTTGAGCATGTCCGGAGCGCACGAAAAGTTGCTGCCGTTGCCCATCGGACGCTTCGCGTAAAGGCAGCACACGTCATTGTGCTCGCCGATTTTGCGCTTCGGTCCCTCGTAAGTGGACGGCGCGAATTCGACGGCGTCCGAATTGCCCACGATTTCGTTCCAGGTGGTGTGCGCCATCCCGAGCGGTCCCCAAAGCATCTTCCTGGCCGCTGCATCGAGGTCGAGTCCCGTCAGCTTTTCGACGATCAGCCCCAAGTACGCGAAGTTGGAGCAGGCGTAGTGGAACTTCTCCCCGCGCGAACGCACCGGACGCTTCGCGTACAGCGCCGCCATCATCTTCTTCGGATCTGGAACCATGTAGGGTTTCGCGTTGTCGAAACCGCCGGAATGCGTCGCCAGGTCGCGCACCGTGATCTTGCAGTTTTCCTTCGCGAGCACGTGCTCGGTGAGGTATTCGGTGAACGGGGCGTCCGGATCGAGCTTCCCCTGCGCGTGCAACAACGCGCACAACGCGGCCGTATGCGTTTTGCCGACGGACGCGAGATCGAACAGCGAATGCGCCGTGACGGGGCCGTCCGCGGGATCGAGCGTGCGACGACCCGCGCAAACGAGGTCGCCGCGGTTGGAGGCGCACACGAGGCCGCCGTAGAGCTTTTTGGCGACGAAATCGTCCATCGCCGCCTTCAGCGCGGGAAGTTCGCGCGCGTCCGCCGCGCGTCCGCCGAACCCCGCCCAAATCGCGGCGCCGCCGGCCGCTTTCAGAAAATCGCGTCTTTTCATGGTCATGCTCCTAACAATTCGACGGCGTTTGCCGTGGTGAGAAGCGCGAGCGCTTCTGGCGTCGTGCCGCGGAGGTCGGCGAGGAAAGCGGCCGTGTGGACGAGGAACGCCGGCTCGTTCGCCTGGCCGCGCATCGGCACGGGCGCCAGAAACGGCGAATCCGTCTCGACCAGCAAACGGTCGTCCGGCGCGTAGCGCGCGGCGTCGCGCACGTTTTCCGCGGCGCGGAACGTGACGATGCCGGAAATCGACACGTGGAAGCCGCGGTCCAGCAGCTTCTTTTCGAACGGCACGGATCCCGTGAAGCAGTGGATCACGCCAAAATGCGAATCCGTCTCGTCCAGCACGCCCAGGGTGGCGTCGTCCGCGTCGCGCGTGTGGATCACGACCGGCAGCCCGAGCCGCTTGGCTTCTTCGAGCTGGGCGGCGAACAGCTTTTCCTGCGCCGGTGCCGTCTCGGGAGAATAGTGGAAATCGAGGCCTATTTCGCCCACGGCGGCGCGTGTTCCTTCCACCGGCAGCAGACCGGGCTGGTCGCGGTCCGTGCCGAGCGCCACCACCACGCGCGGCGCGGCGTCCGGATCCGCCGCCGCGATTTCCGCGGCCTTGAGCGCCGCGCCGTTCAACTCGGGAGAACCGCCCACGGCCATCAGCCGCTCCACGCCGGCCGCGCGGGCGCGCTTCAGGATCGCCGCGATTTCGTCCGGATCGCCCGGAAAGTGCGCATGCGTGTCGTACAGTCCGGACGCGCTCACGACACGACGCCCTTCAGATTCGCCATGATGCGCTCGGCGACGTCCGGCTTGTTCATCGTGTACACGTGCACGGCGTTCACCCCGTTCGCGAAGAGGTCCACGATCTGCTCCGTCGCGTAGACGACGCCGGCGGACGTCATCGCTTCGGCGTCGTCGCCGAAACGGTCCACGATCGCGCGGAAACGCGGCGGCAGCACGGTGCCGGACAGCTTGCAGATGCGCGCGATCTGCCTGCCGTTCGTCACGGGCATGATGCCCGCCAGCACGGGCACGGTCACGCCCGCGTTGCGCAACCGCGCGAGGTAGTGGAAGTAGACGTTGTTGTCGAAGAACATCTGCGTGGTGAGGAAGTCGAGCCCCGCGTCCACCTTCTCCTTGAGGTGCGCGACGTCGTCCTGGAAATGCGCGCATTCCGGGTGGCACTCGGGATAGCAGGCGCCGCCCAGGCAGAACGTGGACGGCCTGAGCGCGCGCACGAGGTCCGCCGCGTGGCGGAAATGCTCGGGCGGCGGTTCGGTCGCGTCCGGCGGACGGTCCCCGCGCAGGCACAGCACGTTCTCGATGCCCCGGCGGCGGAGATCGGATATCTCGTCCGCGATCCTGTCACGCGTGGACGTGAGGCACGTGAGATGCGCGAGCGCGGGCACGCCCTGCGCCTGGACGAATTCCGCCATCTCGGCCGTGTTCGCCTGCGCGTTGCCGCTGGCGCCGTAGGTGACGGACATGAAGGACGGCTTGGCGCGGCACAACCGCGCCACCACTTCCTTGACGGGCGCGAACGGAGCGTCCTTCCTGGGCGGAAAAACCTCGAACGAAACACTGGGACGGCCGGAGCTGACGATGTCTGAAATCTTCATGCGGCACATTATACCACAACTGCCGCGCCAGCGCACCACCGTCAAAGCCGCGGGATGTTGGAGTCTTCGCGGAAGAACACCACCTTGGGCTCGTGCGCCGCGGCCTCTTCGGGCGGCATCTGGGCGAACGCCATCACGATGAGCCGGTCACCCACCGCGCCCTTGTGCGCGGCGGCGCCGTTCAGGCAGCACGTGCCCGATCCGCGGGCTCCCTTGATCGCGTACGTCTCGAACCGGTTGCCGTTTTCCACGTCCGCCACCAGTATCTTTTCGTAGTTGAAAATTCCGGCGGCGTCCATGAAATCCTCGTCCACCGTGAGCGACCCCACGTAGTCGAGCCGCGCTTCGGTTACGTGGATGCGGTGGAGTTTCGACTTCAGCAGCGTGACCGTCATTTGAGGCCTTCTTTGACCATTTCCTCGGTGACGACGACCTTGCGGATCTTGCCTTCCGGAGCGTCGAACATCACGTCCGTCATGATGCGCTCCATCGCAGCGCGCAGACCGCGCGCGCCCGTCTTGCGGGCAATCGCGTTGCGCGCCAGGGCCTTGAGGGCCGCGGGCTCGAATTCGAGCGACACGCCGTCCAAAGCGAGCAGTGTGCGGTACTGCTTCACGAGGCAGTTCTTCGGCTCCGTCAGCACGCGCACGAGCTCGTCTTCCGTGAGCTCCTTCATCGCGGTGACCACGGGCAGGCGCCCGGTGAATTCTGGGATGAGGCCGAACTTCACGAGGTCCTCGGGACGCACGTCGAGCGGATTCAGGTCGTCGGCCGCCTGCTTTTCGGCCGCCTGTTCCACGGCGCCGTAGCCGATCGCGCGGTTGCCGGAACGTTCGCCCACGATGCGGTCCAGCCCCACGAACGCGCCGCCGCAGATGAAAAGGACGTTCGAGGTGTCCACCTCGATGTACTCCTGGTCCGGATGCTTGCGGCCGCCTTTCGGCGGAATGCGGCACGTGGTGCCTTCGAGAATCTTCAGCAGCGCCTGCTGCACGCCCTCGCCGCTGACGTCGCGCGTGATGGACACGTTGTCCGTCTTGGAGGCGATCTTGTCGATCTCGTCCACGTAGATGATGCCTCGCTTGGCGAGTTCCACGTCGCCGCCCGCGTTCTGCAGCAGGTAGCGGACGAGGTTTTCCACGTCTTCGCCCACGTAGCCGGCCTCCGTGAGGGTGGTGGCGTCGCCGATGGCGAACGGCACCTTGAGCATCCGCGCGAGCGTCTTGGCGAAAAGCGTCTTGCCGCAGCCCGTGGGGCCGATGAGCAGAATGTTGGACTTTTCGATTTCGACGTCGTCGTCCGTCTTCGGGGCTTCGAGGCGGCGGTAGTGGTTGTGCACCGCGACGGCGAGGATTTTCTTCGTCGCGTCCTGGCCGATCACGTACTTGTCGAGCTCCGCCTTGATGGCCTTCGGCGTGGGCACGGGGCCCATCGGCGGCGTCTTGCGGACGGCTCCGGAGGTCTTCTTTTCGGTCTGCTCGAACATCCGCGCCAGCATCGTGGCGCATTCGTTGCAGATGTTCGCGCCCTCGGGACCGGGCACCACGGACACTCCGTCGCGCGGCGAAAGGCCGCAGAAACTGCAGCGGGGATTTTCGGTTTTGCGCGCCATGGCTTACTTCTTCGGAACGAGGACTTTGTCCACCAAACCCCACTCCTGCGCCTCGACGGCGCTCATGAAATGGTCGCGGTCGGTGTCGCGGACGACCTCTTCGATCTTGCGGCCGGAATGCGCCGCCAGGATCTCGTTGAGTCGCTCCTTGAGGCGCAGGATTTCGCGGGCGGTGATTTCGATGTCGGACGCCTTGCCTTCGGCGCCGCCCCACGGCTGGTGGATCATGATCCGCGCGTTGGGCAGCGCGAAACGCTTGCCCTTCGCGCCGGCCGTGAGCAGCACCGCGCCCATGGACGCGGCCTGGCCGATGCAGTACGTGGCCACCGGACACGAAATGAACTGCATCGTGTCGTAGATGGCGAGACCCGCCGTGACGCTGCCGCCCGGCGAGTTCACGTACATGGAGATTTCCTTCTTCGCGTCCTGCGCCTGCAGAAACAGGAGCTGGGCCACGATGAGGTTGGCGGATTCGTCCGTCACTTCGCCGCCCAGCAGCACGATGCGGTCCTGCAGCAGACGGGAATAGATGTCGTAGGAGCGCTCGCCGCGCGAGGTCTGCTCCACGACCATCGGAACCAGATAGTTCTTCGCGTTCATGTCAATCCAATTCTCCTGATCACTTCGCGTTCGCGAGAATGAAGTCGAGCGTCTTTTCGGCGCGGGCCTGGTCGCGCTTGGCTTCGTCCTTCTCGTCGACTTCGATCTTCTCGGCGTCGGCGATGTCGAGAAGAACGTAGGAAAGGCGCACCTGCGTGGTCGCGCGTTCGGTGGCGTCCTTGAGGATTTCCTCGCGGTGCTGCTCGATGTAGTCGCTGGTCACGCCCGCGTACTGCATCTGCTGCGCGAGCTGGCTGAGGTACGCCTCGGTCTGGCGCTGGACGAGCGACGGCGGCACGTCGAAATCGGCTTTCTTGACGAGCGCTTCGATCGCCTGGTTCTTGCGGTTCGCGGCTTCGGCGTCGGCCGCCTGCTTTTCGAGGCGCGCGCGCGTGTCGGCGCGGAGCTTTTCCATGGACTCGGCCTTGGCGTCTTCGACGAACTTCGCGTCGTCCGGCAGCTGCCGCTTGCGGAACGCGAGCACCTTGAGCGCGTATTCGCACGTCTTGCCCTTGAGCGGCTCGGGAGCGTTGTCCTTGGCGAACTTGACCTTCGCCGTCGTTTCGTCGCCGACCTTGAGTCCCTTGAGCGCTTCGAGGATTTCGGGCAGGAAGCGCCCTTCTTCGAGCTGCGTCCAGTAGCCCTTGGCGCCGCACACGGCCGGCACGTCGGCCACCACCTCCGCGAGCGGCTTGCCCTTGAGCGTGCCGTCGTAGTCGAACTGCACGAAGTCGCCCTCGGAAATCGCGTCGCCTTCCTTGGCGTCCTCGAACTTGGCGAACGCCTTGCGGAAATCTTCGATCTGCTTGGTCACCGCTTCTTCCGACACCGCCGTGTCGCCGGGCTTGATGGAGATGCCCTTGTACTTGGGCAGCTTGTATTCCGGGCGCACTTCCACGATCACCGTGAAGGAGAAACCGGTTTCCGGGGCGAGCGTCGCCTCCGTGACGCCTTCCATCGCCACGGGGTTCAGCCCGGCCTCTTCAAGGGCCTTCGGATACAGCATGCGGAAGCATTCGCCCTGCGTCTCCTGCTTGATTTCCGCCGCGAATTTGTTCTTCACGACCTCCACCGGCGCCTTGCCCGGACGAAACCCGGGGATGCTGCCGTTGCGCACGAACGCGTTCAGGACTTTCTTGCAGGCGTCCTTGATTTCGTCCGGCTCGGCCTTCACCGTGAGGGACACCACGCACGCGTTCTTTTCGACTTTCTTGTCAACTTTCATTTGTTCGCCTTTCTTCTGGAAAAACCGCCTTTGAAAAAAATGAGTGGCTATTGTATCACGTCCGCGACAAAACTTCAACGGGCGCATGTCGCCCGCGCCGATGATCGCGGGCGCGGGGAATCAGCGGGCGCGGTTGACGAAGTAGACGGCGCCCACCATGCAGAGGAGCGCCCACAAATAGTCCCAACGCCACTTCTCGCCCATGAAAAATACCACGAACGGGATGAACACGCCCACCGTGACCACTTCCTGGACGATTTTGAGCTGGCCCACCGTGAGCCCGGCTTCGCCGCCGATGCGGTTCGCGGGAATCATCACGACGTATTCGAGCAATGCGATGCACCAGCTGAGCAGGATCACGGCCCACAGCGGTTGGCGGCCGATGAAGCTGCCGGGCTTCATGTGCCAATACCAGGCCATGAGCATGAACAGGTTGCTCACCACCAGCATGCCCACGGCGCCGGCCACCGTCAACGCGCGCGACATGCCGCCTCCAGCGTGTTCCACAACAGCATCGTGATCGTCATCGGGCCGACGCCGCCCGGCACGGGCGTGATGGCGGAGGCGACTTCGGAACAGCTCGCGAAGTCCGCGTCGCCGCAGAGACGGTATCCCTTCGGCTTGGACGCGTCCGGCACGCGGTTGACGCCCACGTCGATCACCACGGCGCCCGGCTTGAGCATGTCGCCCGTCAGCGTGTTCGGACGGCCCGCCGCCACCACCACCACGTCGGCCGTCTTCGTGAACGCGGCGAGGTCCTTCGTGCCCGTGTGGCACATGGTCACCGTGGCGTTCACGTCCTTGCGCGACAGCAGCACCGCCACGGGCTTGCCCACGATGTTCGAACGGCCGATCACCACGGCGTGCTTGCCCTTGAGGTCCATGCCCGTGACCTGGACGAGCTTGACGATGCCGTGCGGCGTGCACGGCAGGAAGCATTCCTCGCCGATGAGCATCTTGCCCACGTTCACGGGCGTGAAGCCGTCCACGTCCTTCTCGGCGGCGATGGCGTCGATCACGCGCTTTTCGGAAACGCCCTTCGGCAGCGGCAGCTGCACGAGAATGCCGTGGATCGCGGGGTCGGCGTTCAATTCGCCGATGAGCGCGAGCAAATCCGCTTCGGGCGTCTCCGCCGGCAGCCGGATTTCGCGCGAGTACATGCCCGCCTCGGCGCACGCCTTCTCCTTGGCCGTCACGTAGGAAACGCTCGCCGGGTTGTCGCCCACGAGAATCACCGCGAGACCGGGCGTCACGCCCTTTTCCGCTTTCAGTTTCGCGACGCCCGCCGCGATTTCCGCGCGCAGGTCCGCCGCCAGTTTCTTTCCGTCGATCAAATCCGCAGCCATGCCGTTTCTTCCTTTCCGTGTTCCGAACCCGAAAACGCAACCGCCCTCACGACCACCGGCGGTCGTTGGACCATTCCTTGTCCCATTCCGCCGTGGGCGCCCACGCCGGCGGGAAATCCTTGCACAAATGTTTCTCGACCAGCTTCTCGTTCAGCGCGTCGATGCCGAGTCCGGGCTTGTCCGGAACCTTGATGAAGCCGCCCGCGTACGAGAGCGCCGGTTTCACGAGGTCGCCCCACCACGGCACGTCCACGCTGTGGAGTTCGAGCGCCATGAAATTGCGCGTCGCCGCCGCCACGTGCACCGCCGCCAGACAGGCGATCGGGCTTTCGGCCATGTGCAGGTTCATCTGCACGCCGAAGTCCTCGGCCGCGTCGCCGATTTTCTTCGTTTCGAGGCAGCCGCCCGCCGTGAGCAGGTCGGGATGCACCACCGCGAGCGCGTGCGACTCGAGCAAGGGCATGAAATCTTCCTTGAGGTACACGTCCTCGCCCGTCCCCAGGGGCGTGGTGGTGGCCGCGTGGAGCTGCTTCCACTGTTCGACGTTGCGCCACGGCAGCACGTCCTCCGCCCAGGAAAGGTGGTACTTCTCGAGCCGCCGCAGCAGCTGCACGCAGTCCTCGTACGGAATGTGGCCCAAGTGGTCGATCGCGATCGGCACCTCCCAGCCGACCACCTTGCGGACGTCGGCCATGTACTTTTCGAGGTGGTCGAGCCCCTTCTCGGTGACGTGGATCCCGGTGAAGCCGTGCGCCGTGTTGAACAAATCGTACGCCTCGCCGCGCATGCACTTCGGATCGATCGACCCGTGCGGCGTGTTGACGACGTGCTTCATCCGCTTCAGGTAGTCGAGATACCCGAGCGGCGCGATGAGCGCGCCGGGAATCTCGCGGATGAGCTCGATGCCGAGATCCATCTTGAGGAACGTGAAGCCCATCTCCATGCGCGCCTTGAGCGCCTGGCCCATGTCGCGTCCGCCGCCCTCCGAATCCGTGTCGCAGTAGCAGCGGATCTCGTCGCGCCATTTGCCGCCGAGGAGCTGCCACACGGGCACGCCCCACGCCTTGCCGCACAAGTCCCAGCACGCGAGCTCCACCGCGCACACGCCGCCGGCCTGGCGCGAATCGCCGCCGAACTGCTTGATGCGGCGGAATATCTTCTCCACGTTGCACGGATTCTCGCCGAGGATGCGGCTTTTGAGCATCGCCGCGTAGGTGCGGCTGGAGGCGTCGCGCACCTCGCCGTAGCCGACGAGCCCCTGGTTGGTGTAGAGCTTCATCAGCGTGCAGCGCTTCGGAGCGCCGTCGATGTCGGCGAAGCGCATGTCCGTGATCTTGAGGGTGGAAGGATTGATTTTGTTGACGTTCATGGAAGTCGGTTCTGCGGATCAAGGGTTGAATTCGATGGCGCGGCGGCAGCCGTCGGCGCCGGGAAGATGGGTGAACGCCACGTGCCTGGCCGATGGCGGAATCAATTCGCCGGCGCGGTCGGGCCATTCCACCACCAGCACCGCGCCCTGAGCGAGATAGTCCTCCCAGCCGATCGCGAGCACGTCGTCCGGACCGTGCAGACGGTAGAGGTCCATGTGCACCAGCATGAAATCGCGGGCGGGATGTTCGGAAACGAGGCAGAACGTGGGACTCGTCACCGCGCGCCCGGCGCCGAGCGCGGCCGCGAGCCCCTGCGTGAACGTCGTCTTGCCGGCGCCGAGGTCGCCTTCCAGGCACACCACGTCGCCGGGCTTGAGTTCCGCCGCGAATTCGCGCGCGACGGCCCAAGTGCCTTCTTCGTCCTCCGTGACAAAACGCTTTTGTTCCATGGGCGCGTAGTATACCACGTTTGCGCCGCAATGGGTTGGTCAAGTGTGCGATTCGAGGCAATTGCGAAACCGATGCTTCCTCAGCCGGCATCCGGCACCACGTGGACCGCGCCGATGCAATCCAGCCGGCTCGTGAGCAGCAAGCGTCCGAATTCGTCATTCTCGTCGATTTTAAGATATCTGCACTGAATGTCCTTCTGGACCCCCTCGGCGAGCAAACCGCTGAAAAACGCGAACAGATGCGGCGAACGGTAGGGCTCCGGACGCTTCGGCAAGGTAAGCGAAACCGAGGGAACCGAAGAATCGTTCAGATACTCGGGCAGATACGCGAACTCGTATCCGTCGTCCGATTCCAGCAGACGACCGGCGATGCGATCCCGGTAATAGACAATACCGCTTCTCATTGTCTGATCGCCTTGATGCGATTGGCGAACGCGGAGGCGTAATCGGTCTTTGCCGCCGGCGAAAGCAACGAACCGTCAATCAATCCCGCGACCTCCGCCACTGCCGAAGTGAACCTGGCCATCTCGCTACGGACCGCGCCCGACGCAAGTCCGAAGCGACGCCCCAGCTCGATGAAATCCGCGGACGAGTAGAACCCAAGAGTCTCAAAGGACGGGGTGACGTGTCCGTCTGCGAACAGATCCAGCGCCAACGGCGTTTCGGTCGGAATATGCACCGACGTCGCCAGCAGATCGTACGCCGGAGACAGCACCATATCCCCCTGCTCCGACTCATACAGCGAGAAGTTCTTCAGATGCGCGTCGCCATTGGAGAACAGGTAGCAGAACAGTATGCGGCGAAACAGCTTGGGCAGCTCCACGCGACTTGCGTTGCAATACCGCCGCAGGATGTCGGCGCACTCCTCGTAACTGGCGTCATATTTATAGCCGGCCCCGTGACTCGCCGCCGTCCGTCCGGACAGCTGGCAGAAGTCTTCCTGCCGTATCTTCTGTCCACCTCGATAGTCAAACCGTTTCGTCAGATAGGCAAGCTCTCCGTCCCGAAACGAAACGACCTCGTGCTTCGCCGTCTCGATTCCGAAGATCCTGCTCGCGACGGACATCGTCAGCGCCTCGTTCACCGGCACTTCCGACTGATACTTCGGCAACGGCGTCGACGGAATCGGCTTGAGAACGTATTCACCGCCGTGATCGACCACCTCGAATCCGCCGCGACGGCGAGACAGCTCGACCTTGTCCTGAACACCCGAAATCGACGACCGCACCGGCGTTCCGGTATCCGGAGCCGGCAGATTCAGATCTGCGTGAGTGAACGGCAGCACGATCATATCCGATTCACCCCCGCGGTAATCGTCACCCCCAGGGTATCCGCAACCTTAAGCAGACTCTCCAGCGTGGGATTGCCCTTCCCCGACTCAAGGTTGGAAAGCGAATGCAACGAAACCCCGCTCAATTCCGCCAGCTCCCGCTGTGAAATCTTCAAGGTCTTCCGCCGCCTAACGATATAATCCGATATCTCGCCTATATTCATTAAAGTGAATAATATCACATTGCGACTGCTCTGTCAACGGCAAAATCGATATAAATGTTCACTATAATGAATTAGCACTCAAAATACCATTCGCCATTCTTACACGCAGGCGCGGTCAGGATCAGCGACGCGGATGACCGCGCAAGGCGCACCGCCGATCCAGTCCGTCGGCAGCAGCACGGCCGGATTCATGGCGCAGACTTCGGCTGCGCCGCCCCTCCGCCCAACCGAGCGCCACATTACGAGCGCGCGCGAGGGGCAAAAAAATGGCACCCGGCAAGAAAAAAGGGATAACCGGCAAAAACAGAAAACATTCGCTTCAACCTGTTGCTTAAACGGATACAACGATTAGGTGCCAATTAGGTTTTGATTAGGTTTCCGTTCGGTACGATTAGG